>JAJPZP010000081.1 GCA_021204285.1 Lachnospiraceae bacterium
CAGCCACATCATGAACAGAATCAGGGTGGTCAGGCTCCCATACATGCTGGCCACACTGCTGTACTCGATGTAGATGGAAAAGCAAAAAGAAAAGAGATAGCAGGCCACCGCCGCAAATATCGCGCCTGGAAGCTGCTCTGAAAAATGTCTCCGCTCCCCCGGCTCGTGGCCCGGCAGTACCCGGTAGATGACCGCGAAGAAAAGTATGAATGCAGCGAGCATCAGCACCAGCCGGAATGAGAGCACCAGACCCGTAAATGCAGCGACGAACGGCAAATACAGCGTCACCAGCTCGTGAATGCTGTTTCCAAATACGACCATCAGGAGTGAGGCCAGCACCAGCACAACAAAGAGCAGGGCGAAGAGCGTCCCCCGCGCGCGCATGAACAGGTAATTCCGGTTCTTTCTGCCACAGATAGAATTCATTCCACGGTTCAGCGCCATGAAACTTTTTCCCGCCGACCAGGCCGTCACCAGAGCAGACAGAGAGATGGCCGCAATTGCCCGGCTGTACATCTCATCGATAATGCTCATCACCCAGCTCTGAAATCCGGCCGGAATAAAGCTCTCAATCATCCCGTACAGCTCCGCCTTTTCGATGCCCGTGTACTGAATCGCTGACAGAAACAGGATAATCAGCGGCAGAAAGGAGAGCATGATAAAATACGCGGACTGCGCCGCATAGGCCCCTACATGCTTTTCATCTATATCCCGTTTGATCTCCAGCGCCGTTCCGACCAGCCTGCTCAGATTTTTCATGTACACTCCCCTGTCCGCGACCGTTCACATACTGTCCTTCTACATTTATACCCTGTCTACTCCAAAATAGCAAGCCTTACATCCGTATAAAAATAGTTCAGGATCTCCTCATAGCCTGCTCCCTGCTCCGCAAGCAGCCGCGCCCCGTTCTGACTCATCCCTGCTCCATGGCCATAACCGCCGCCGTAAATCTGATAGCCGCTTAACTTTCCATCCTCATAGACGTCCTCCAGCACAAAGTAGCCGCTCGGCAGCAGATCGCCGCCAGCCACATCTGTCCCGTCGTTTTTGTGAACCGCCCCGCCCGGGACGCCCAGCATCAGCCGAATATTGTACTCATACTGAACTTTCAGCGTTCCTTCCGTCCCTTCGATCAACAGCTCCAGCGCTGCTCCGCCCGTATTTCTTCCGCTGATCTCTGCTCTTCTGATCTCACCGATGCTTTCCCGCGCCGTCGGCACATAGTCGTCTCCATCTTTCAGAAGAATCCCTTTCTCCGACTTAAGAGAACGTATCCGAATCCATTTTTCCACATTTTTCTGAATCTGCTCCAGGGAAACATAAGCGTTCCACCGATACCAGGGTTCCGAGATCTCAAGATCGCCCGCCCGCTTGCTGCGAATAAACTCCGTGAAGGTCTCTTCATCCGTCAGGTCCGGTATATGCTCCGACTCTCCGACATTGATCCCTGCTATGTAAGGTGTAAGGCTGCTGTCACCGTCCTCCCAGATATTTTCGTCGGTTGTGACGCCGCAGGAGGTTGCAAAATAATAAGCCTTTACCGGATTGTCGCCATAGAGCAGGATCTGCCCCGCCGTTGCCTCCACCGCTGCATTCGTCGTCTCCTGGCTGTCGACGCTGCCATAAACCTGATAGGATGTGCTGTCATCCACATGCGCCTCATACTCCGGATACGCATACTCCTGCATCTGCCAGACCGCGTAGGTGCGCGCGCAGACCGCCTGCGCTTTCAGCGCTTCTGCTGCCCAGCCGGAAGGCATCTCACTCAGCACGACCAGCCGCAGATACTCCTCCAGAGGAACCTCGTTCACGATCACCCAGCCTGCACTCTCCTCGTAACAGGTAAGAGTTCCCGGATACTCACGGTCCAGCTCTTTGCTCTCGTGATAAATGCTACCGTTGTCCGAGAGCAGCAACACCCGGATCTGCGCGCCCGCCCCCGGCAGAGACCACGTTTCCTCCGGAGGCGCCTGCTCCTCCTCTTCCGTATCATCAGCTGATCGTTCGAGCCGCTCAGCCTCCTGCGATTCCTGCCTCTCTTTGTCCGCTCCGGACCTGTCCGACGTGTCCGCAAGCAAAAAGAGCAGGAAGGCGCCTGCAAGCGCGAGCAGCATCGCTTTCCGCTTCAAAGTCTCCCGATACAAATTTCCCTCCCGGAATTCCGGCTGGACAGGAATCCATACCCATACCGGACGCCCGTCTGCCTGGACAAGAAACGGGTATCGCGGCATGCGCCGTGATACCCGATATCTTTCGTTTCCCAAAGTGCCGTTCCCCGTATTTTGACGCCTAGCCCAAAAGCCAGGTGGGTAACCTCAACAGACGTTCAGCCTTCCACTGGCGTCCAAAAGGACGGAGGCTTGACATCCGGCCTGAAATGTTGGAATCCCATGAACGTAAATGTAGGTTCAAAATGACGGAGCTGTCGCACACCCCAGGAAATCCATGAATCTAGTATACCCCATTTCCTGCGCTTTGACAACCGTGTCGCCTGAAAAAGTATAACAAAAATCCTGCAGGCCATGGTTCATTATATGAGCAGCCGGATGCATATATTCTTGTCTTTCATTTGTGCGCTCAATATTTTAAAAAAAAGAAGCCCCATGTCGAGGCTTCTTTCTTATTACTATTATTTACCAGATTACAGCTGCGGGCCTGCCGGTACCAGCGCCTTGCCGGCCTCGTTGTACTCATATTTCTTGAAGTTCTTGATAAAACGCTCCGCGAGGTCCTTCGCCTTCGCATCCCACTCGGAAGCGTCCGCATAGGTGTCGCGTGGATCGAGGATACCGGTGTCCACGCCCTCGAGCTCAGTCGGCACTTCGAGATTGAAGTACGGGATCTTCTTGGTCGGTGCGCTGAGGATCGCACCACCCAGGATCGCGTCGATGATGCCGCGGGTATCCTTGATGGAGATACGCTTACCGGTTCCGTTCCATCCGGTATTGACAAGGTAAGCCTTCGCACCGCTCTTCTCCATTCTCTTCACAAGCTCCTCCGCATACTTCGTCGGATGCAGCTCCAGGAACGCCTGACCGAAGCAGGCGGAGAAGGTCGGGGTCGGCTCGATGATGCCGCGCTCCGTGCCGGCAAGATTTGCCGTCAAAACGCACAGGAAGTAATACTGCGTCTGCTCCGGAGTCAGGATCGACACGGGCGGAAGTACGCCAAACGCATCAGCGGAGAGGAAGATCACGTTCTTCGCCTCCGGTGCTGCAGAGATCGGACGAACCTTCTTCACGATCTTCTCGATATGCTCGATCGGATAAGATACGCGGGTATTCTCGGTCACGCTCTTGTCAGCAAAATCGATCTTTCCGTTCTCATCGAGCGTCACGTTCTCAAGAAGCGCGTTGCGCTTGATTGCATTATAGATATCCGGCTCAGACTCCTTGTCAAGATTGATGACCTTCGCATAGCAGCCGCCCTCGAAGTTGAACACACCGTTATCATCCCAGCCGTGCTCGTCATCGCCGATCAGCAAACGCTTCGGATCGGTGGAGAGCGTCGTCTTGCCGGTTCCGGAAAGGCCGAAGAAGATCGCAGTGTTCTCACCGTTCATATCGGTGTTCGCCGAGCAGTGCATCGCGGCGATGCCTTTCAGCGGCAGATAGTAGTTCATCATGGAGAAGAGACCCTTCTTCATCTCTCCGCCGTACCAGGTATTCAGGATGACCTGCTCGCGGCTCGTGATATTGAACATCGCAACTGTCTCAGAGTGCAGGCCAAGCTCCTTATAGTTCTCCACCTTCGCCTTGGAGGCATTGTAGCAGATGAAATCCGGCTCAAAATTCTCGAGCTCCTCGTCAGTCGGGATGATGAACATATTCTTGATGAAATGTGCCTGCCAGGCCACTTCCATGATAAAGCGGATCGCCATACGGCTGTCCTTGTTCGCACCACAGAAGCAGTCGACGACAAAGAGTCTCTTTCCAGAAAGCTCTTTCTTCGCGATATCCTTGCAGGCCTCCCAGGCCTCTTTGCTGGCCGGATGGTTGTCGTTCGGATACTCCGGCGTCATCCACCATACGGTGTCCTTCGAATTCTCATCCATGACAATGAATTTATCCTGTGGAGAACGGCCTGTGTAGATACCGGTCATAACATTGACTGCTCCGAGCTCGCTGACCTGTCCTTTGTCATAGCCTGTGAGCTCCGGCTTCGTCTCCTCCTCGAACAAAGTCTCAAAAGACGGATTATGTACGATTTCAGTTGTTTCCGTGATCCCATACTTTGTCAGATCGATCTTTGCCATACTTCTCTTACCTCTTTCTTTATTCTGTGTATTGTTTATTACTGAGCTCCCTGCCTGATTCTGAGCCCACCACATCTTATTTTACATATGGTGATAGAAAAGTCAAGTCAAAAGTATTTTGCGGAAGCGCGTTTCGCCATGATCGCATACCAGACCAGACAGCCGAACATCACAATCATAAGAACCCAATACAGGCTGTTTACCTCAACCAGGTAAGTATTGATCAGGGATACGACTCCATAAGCAACCATAACGCCACCCATCGCAGAAAGCCTCGGCGACATTTCCGACGCATAGGCCGGCAGATCCTTGCATGATTCCGGCTTCGTATCCTTTGCCAGCAGGAATGTCTGAACAATCTTGCCCTGCGCTTTCAGCACATAGGCCGAATACAGCGCATACACACCGCAGGCAAGTATCAGGATATCCATAAAGCTCCACATCGTATCCATATATGTTCCTCCTACCTGACGCCGAGAAAGTCTCTGACCGTCTGCTCCATATCCTGCACTTCGCAAACCGTTCTGTGACGCACGGGTGCACTGCGAATCTCCTCAATTGCGTTCGGTATCGCTGTACCGGAAAGCGCCTTCAGTTCATCCACCAGCTCAAAGTCACTCATCTTTCCGTACTTTTCCGCGTCAATAGCCTCCATCACACTGCGTGTGAATTTATAAGGACTCGCCGTGGAGGCAATCACTGTCGTCCTCTTATCTCCGGTCTCCTCCCGGTACTTCCGGTACGCGCAGGCCGCCACCGAAGTGTGCGGATCCATCACATAGCCGTCCTCCTGCCAGGCACTGCGAATCGTCTCTGCCGACTCCGGCTCTGAGGCGAAATACCCGCAGAAATCCTGAAGCTGCTCCCGCATGGCCGTCGTGAGCGTCTACTTTCCGCTCTTTGAGCGCTCCGCCATCAGCTCCGTATCTTTTCCGGCGTCCGCTCCCGCGATCCGGTAGATCAGGCGCTCGAGATTGCTGGAGATCAGGATATCCATCGATGGCGAACTCGTCAGGATGAAGGGACGGTTCTTATCATATTCGCCGGTGCGGAAGAAATCGTAGAGCACCTTATTCTCATTGGATGCACACACAAGTTTCGCGATCGGCAGCCCCATCAGCTTCGCATAATATGCTGCGAGGATATTTCCAAAGTTGCCGGTTGGCACGACGACGTTGATCTCCTCCCCGTCCGCGATCTCGCCGCGCGCAAGCAGCTGCACATAGGCATACACATAGTAGACAACCTGCGGCACCAGACGGCCAATATTGATCGAGTTCGCGCTCGAAAACTGGAAACCTGCCGCGTCCAGCTCTTTCTCCAGCTCCTCATCCCCGAAAATCACCTTGACGCCGTTCTGCGCGTCGTCAAAATTGCCGTGAATGCCGACGACCAGCGTATTGTCGCCCTTCTGCGTCACCATCTGCTTCTCCTGGATCGGGCTCACACCGTCCTTCGGATAAAATACGATAATCCGCGTGCCCGGCACATCTGCGAAACCGGCCAGCGCAGCCTTCCCGGTATCGCCGGAGGTCGCGGTCAGGATCACAATCTCATTTTTGATCTGATTTTTCTTCGCCGCCGTCGTCATCAGATGCGGCAGAATTGAGAGCGCCATATCCTTGAAAGCAATCGTCGCCCCGTGGAAGAGCTCCAGATGCCAGGCACCTCCCACTTTCACAAGCGGCGCAATCTCCTCCGTATCAAACTTCTCATCATACGCGCCCGCGATGCAGCCTTTAAGCTCCTCTTCCGTAAAATCGGTCAGGAACAGGCGCATCACCTCGTAGGCCAGCTCCCGGTAATTCATCCCGGCAAGTGTGCGAAGGTCGCAGGAAAGCTGCGGGACCTCGGTCGGCACGAACAGTCCGCCGTCGTGCGCAAGTCCCTGCAGGATCGCCTGGGAGGCTGTGACCTCCTCCTTCGCTCCTCTTGTACTTCTGTATAACACATCCATCTTCTCGTTCCTCTTTCTGCCATTGTCTGTTTAAAGCGCGGACTCATCGGCTCACACAGACGTATACGCCGAAGCTCACGCGCCACCGTCTGCGCCTCCAAAGGCGCTTTGAACTGCCCTTCCAGTGTATCATACCGCCTCAAAAAAAGAAAGGGGAAACGTTCCCCTTTCTCCTACAAAGTATAAAAAATATGGTTTCCGTACTCACAGACGCGGCTCAGCGCCCGGTCAAACCAGCCGCTGTCGCAGTGAATGGAGCGAAAATAGAGTGCTCCCTGCGAGATATCCTCACCGTTCAGCACACGTGTCACGGCCTGTTCGGTATCCGCTGAGACACTGACTGTATCCAGCCTTCCGTCCACCGTCGGTGAAAACTGCGCCGTCCCATTGCTTTTCTCGTAAACGACCTCCGTCACGCTGCCCGGAAAAGCCTCGCTTTTTACACGATTCAGCACGACGCCGGCCACCAGCATCTTACCGATCATGTCTTCGCCGCCTGCTTCCGCCTCGACGATCCGCAGCAGGATCTGATATTCCTGCTCTTCCATTGTACTTTCTGTATCAACGTTCTCTCCCTCTGAACAGACCTCATCCTGAAAAGCTGTTCCCAGCTCCTCCGGAGTTCCCTCTTCCGCAGCGCAGGCGACCATCACACCCCCATTGCCCGGTTCAAAGGATACCGTGCCGACGCTGAGAATGCTCCCCAGCAGCAGCGCGGCAAGTCGATAGCGTTTACACATACATACACTCCTTTTCCTGTCTTTTTCTGCAGCCTGTCTGGCTACAGGTCGGCATTATAAGCCGTTTCCCATCTTAAAGTCAACAAATTTGTTACAACTTTATTAACTATTATGACCTATTTATTTCATTTTTATGACAAAAAGGCAAAAAAAGAAGCGTGTCCAACACGAAAAAAAGTGAGACACGCCATGTATGCTGTCGAAGAATTTATCGCACAGAATGATTGATTGCGGTCATCAGGGCGTCAAAAGAGGCGCGGATAATATCCGGATCGATCGAAGCGCCCCAGTGGAGTTTCCCATCCGGCGTCTGGATGCCGACGTAGGCGATCGCACTTGAGCTTGAACTGCGGGTCAGCGCATGCTCCTGATAAGTCACGAGATTGTACTCGAAACCGTAGGCCTTCTTCAACGCGTTGCTGACGGCATTGAGGCGTCCGTTTCCAACCGCCGTCGTGGTCTTTCGCTCCCCATTGTGGATCGTTGAGACCTCGGTCGTGATACCATCTACCTGGCGGAAATGCACTTCCGTGATCCAGTACGGCTCCCTGACATTCACGAACTTCTCGGTGAAGACCTGATAGATCTCCTCCGGCGAAAGCTCCTTATTGCGGTGATCGGACTCAGCCTTGACCGCATAACCCATCGCCTCACGCATCTTCGGCGGCATGAGCAGACCGTAATTCTTCTCGAGAATGTAGCCGACACCGCCCTTGCCGGACTGGCTGTTGATGCGGATCACGTCCGCGTCGTAACTTCTGCCGACGTCCGTCGGGTCGATCGGAAGGTAGGGAACCGTCCACTGATCCGGATTCTTCTCCTCCATCCACTTCATGCCCTTCGCGATCGCATCCTGATGTGAGCCGGAGAAGGCAGCGAAGACCAGCGCCCCGCTGTAGGGATTTCGCTCATAGACCTTCATACCGGTGCAGCGCTCATAACATTCGCTGATCTCATTCATGTCCGAGAAATCGAGTTCCGGATCAACGCCCTGGGAATAGAGGTTCATGCCCAGTGGCACGATGTCCACATTTCCGGTGCGCTCGCCGTTGCCAAAGAGCGTACCCTCAACACGGTCTGCTCCGGCCAGGATCCCCATCTCCGTATCCGCCACGCCGCAGCCGCGGTCATTATGCGGATGAAGGGAGATTACTACATTCTCCCGGTATTTCATATGCTTACACATATACTCAATCTGCTGCGCGTAGACATGCGGCATCGAGTGCTGCACAGTCACAGGCAGGTTAATGATTGCCTTGCGGTCCGCTGTCGGCTTCCACACGTCAAGCACCGCATTACAGACTTCCAATGCGTACTCCGGCTCGGTTCTGGTGAAGCTTTCCGGACTGTACTCAAAGCGGTAGTCCGCTCCGGCTTCCTCGGTCAGTTCCTGCAAAAGCTTCGCACCCTCGACGGCGATCTGCAGAATTTCCTCTTTCGATTTGTGGAATACCTGCTCACGCTGTGCGACCGAGGTCGAATTGTAGACATGAACGATCGCGTTTTTCGCGCCTTTGAGTGCATCGAAAGTTTTGCGAATGATATGCTCTCTCGCCTGCGTCAGCACCTGCACCGTCACATCGTCCGGGATCAGATCCTGCTCGATCAGTGTGCGCAGGAACTCATACTCCGTCTCCGAGGCCGCCGGGAAGCCAATCTCAATCTCCTTGAATCCGATCTTTACAAGCAGCTGGAAGAAATCAAGCTTCTGCTGCAGTGTCATCGGCACCACCAGCGCCTGATTGCCGTCTCTTAAGTCGACGCTGCACCAGATGGGCGCATGGTCGACATAGTCCTTATCCGCCCAGTCCATGCAGCGCTCGGGCGGCATGTAATACTGTCTTTTGTACTTTTTGTAGTTCATCATGCTTTTCTCCTCCTCTTTCTCCAAATATGCTTCTTATGTGAAAACCGATTGCTCCGCTCTTCGAGCAACTACGCATAAGTTCGGCCGCGAAAATCAAAGATTTTTTCTGCCTCACTTATCCCGCAATCGCCGTCGATATTCACAATAAAAAAGCCCTCCGTCCCGGTATACTGCTATACCCAGAGACGAAAGACTGCTGTCCTACGCGGTACCACTCTGATTTCATGAATGATTTCACACACTTATGGGATACGGAATCAAGATTCTTATATCCTTCCCGCTGTAACGGCCGGGTCCCGTCTGTGTCTACTCTCTCCGATACCGAAGATTTCGGACAGCCGCTCCGAGGCGAGTTCCAAACATCCTCTCCACTACCTCGCACCACCCGGCAGCTCTCTGGATTCGAGTCCGCATGTACTATTCCTCATCATCGCATTTTCGTTTTACAACTGAAATGATCATAACAAAAACTTTCGCCTGTGTCAAGCCGGAGTTTTCGTAAAAATTCCGTCAATTCTCCGGCACAGCGCCTGCTCCTTCTGATACAGCGAAGTCTTCTCATAACGCTCTCCGCATGCGGCGAACAGCTTCTGCCGCAGAAGCTCGATACAAGTACAGGCCACGTACACCACCACAGCCACGGCAGCGGCGTAAATCACCGCCCAGTGCGTCAGCGCGACCTTGCTTGCACGGAACGTGTCCCACACAAGATAACGGATCAGATAATTGTCGTGAATCAGGTAAACGCCGAAGGCTGCACTCGCAATTTTCCGGATCAGTCCGTCGACCCTCGTCTCCTTCCACGGCATATTTTTCACTGCCAGGAAAAGACAGGCCGTCGAGAGCAGCGCAAGCGGTGAATTATAATTCAGGAAGTAACCGATTTCATGCAGCCACAGCTCACCCGAGAGATACACGGTGGCCAGGATTGCCAGAGAACTTAAAATATAACCTGCCAGTCCATAGTAAAAATATTTTCGCTCCTGCCGCGTGTGTAGCCGGATATAGCCCGCAAGCAGCGCGAGAAAGATGAACCAGGGGAGCTCCCGCCCGGAGTAGCTGCCATAGGCATTTACCTGGAAAATCATCTGATTCACACTGAAGAAAATGGCCAGGCAAACAAGCAGCCAGCGATACTGCGCCTTTGTCAGACGCATCGCGAGCATACTGATAAAAGGCGTCAGCAGAAGCAGTCCCATATAAACGCTCGCAAACCAGTAGTTGTAGGCAGAAATGGGAAACAGCGCCTTCACGGCGTCGCCAGGGCTCACGGAGGCCAGAAAGCCGTACAGCGCAAAGATCAGCAGCGCGTAGAAGGACACCTGTCGCCAGAAGCGCAGCACACGTTCAGACCGAAACGTACTCCCCACCGCAAAATAACCGCCGATCATGACGAAACAGTTGACATGCACGACCGAGAAGGACTGCACAAAATAAGAGAGGAAATAATTGACCGTGCCGTAGCCGAGCTTCGCCGTCACGCGCCCATGGAACAGGCAGTGTCCGATAACAATCATATACATGCTGAGAATACGCAGCAGCTCAAAATTCACCTGTCTTTTTGCTTTCACCGGTTCCATGCCCCTCTCCTTCTTCTACTCATAGAGATTGTTTTCCGTGGCAATTTTCATTCCTTCCGTGTCGTCCCGGATCACAATATGAACCTCATATCGTTCGTCCAGCGGATAGCTCATCTTCGGGATCGTAAATTTCACCTGATCGGTATCCGTCAATTCCGTATCATAGAGCATGGAATACAGTCCATCCTCATCCTGCTGCAGCCAGACTCCCTGGTACATCTGCACCTTCCCACTCTCGGTACTCTCCATCCACAGGAAAACGCTCTTTCCCTCCAGCTCTTCCGGAGTCATGTTCACGGTTGCCTCAAACACATCATAGCGCTCGTTCTCCGCAGTGTAAGTCGTATCCAGCGTAGCAGTGTATTCTTCCGATTCGTCAAGACTCTGCATTTTATAGTTAAGAGCGTAGAGATCATAATCCCCGATCTCATTGACCTTGGAATAAGTAAGGAACAGTCCCTCATAGGTATCGTCGATATGAATCAACAAATGCTCCAGCATGTTATCCGAGATCAGCACCGCGCGGTCGCTCAGGTACAGGGATTTCATCAGGTTCCACTGATCATAAGAAGCCAGATTGGCCGTGACCTGCGGAGATTCCGTCTCCCAGCCTCCAAGTGTAAAAATATTCGTCAGATAACCATCCGGCAGTTTCTCGAAAATCGAATAGCCGAGCTCCGCACCGTCGTTTGTGAGTGGATTGAGCACGTAATAGAGTTCCTTGTTTTCAGAAATCGTATCATAGAGTTCCCGGAAAGCCACATTTTCAGCCACCTGCTGCTTTGCCGTCTGAAATGCGGGCTTCAGAAGGGCAGCGGAACAGATACAACCGGTCACAGCTGCACCAAGTGCAGCCATCGCCGGGAAACGTTTTCCCTCCAGCTGTTCCTCCCATGTCCCGGAGAGTTCCTCTCCTGCCGCCGTCATGACAAAAATGAGGACTCCCGCAAGGCAGGCTGTAAACACGATGGAAAGCACCCTGCCAATTTTGATAAAGTAGAAATAGATACCGAGCAGTGCCACAAAAGGCCAGAGTAAAGATATCCAGTTTCGCCTGCTGCGCATGGTCCGAAACGGCAGCAACCACAGCACAGCAATAAGCACATTCAGCAGAAACAGTGGTCCTTTCACGAGGCTGAAAAGATAATAGGGTAAATCTTCCCACGGAAATGACGGATCCTCACGAAACGCAAGAATCGCCTGATAGACCTCTGCTGTGTAACGATCGCTGTCCGCGATCAGCCAGTCTTTCAGATTCAGCACGTCTGTACGGGTAAGGCCCAGTGCTTCGTATTCTTCCTGATATTCCTCCCATTCAGGCACACCATAATCCAACAGCTTCTGGCGCGCTTCATCGTATTC
>JAJPZP010000213.1 GCA_021204285.1 Lachnospiraceae bacterium
CTTTGCGGCCGTGAAAAGGGCGGTCTGTCCAGCCTCTCTCTTTTTACGGATCGAATGCCGCGAAAAGTGAGACTGGTGGTTGACGTACTCGTGATACTGTTGTCCATTCTGTTTGCCGGGATCATGCTCTGGTTTGGGATACAGCGCTGTTTGACCCAGATCCGTTCGAATCGGACGACGTCGATCCTGCAGCTTCCGGAGTGGTATTACAGTTCCTTTGTCCCTATAGGGGGAGCGCTTCTGATCCTGCATTTTATTGAAAAGATGGTGGACGATATTCAGGAGTGTATTTCGTGCACTGATGGCGGGGAGGGGCCGGCGAGATGACGTACATACTGTTATTTGGACTTTTCTTTGTGCTGCTCTTTCTCAATGCCCCCATCTGCATCTGCCTCGGTATTTCCGCGGTGTGTTCGCTGCTCTACAACGGCACGAGCCTGACTGTGGTGGCGTCCAGCATCTACTCGGGTATCGCGAAATATCTGCTTCTGGCGGTGCCGTTTTTTGTCCTGTCGGGCAACATTATGGCGAAAGCCGGTATCTCGAGGAGGCTGATCGCGTTTGTGGACGCCTGTTGCGGCCATATTCGCGGAGGTATTGCGGTCGTGTGTGTCGTGGTCGCCTGCTTTTTTGGAGCCATCTCCGGTTCCGGGGCTGCCACGGTGGCGGCGCTGGGCGTGATCCTGATTCCTGCCATGATAGACCGTGAGGGATTCAGTGCGCCTTTTTCCACCGGAATTATGGCGGCCGCATCGTCGATCGCGATCATCATTCCGCCGAGCATTTCTTTTGTGGTTTACGCGTCGATCACAGGGGTTTCCGTCGGAAACCTGTTTATAGCGGGCATTATCCCCGGTATCATGATGGGGTTGGCGCTGATCGTGGTGGTAGAATTCACCGCGAAAAAAGAAGGACTGAAGCCATCGCATGGATGGATGGGGCTAAGGCAGGTGTGGAAGACGTTTAAGGACGCTTTCTGGGGCCTCCTGATGCCGGTCATTATCCTGGGAGGGATCTATGGAGGGATCTTCTCCACTACGGAAGCCGCTGCAGTGGCTGTAGTGTATGGGCTGTTCGTGGGGTTTGTCATCTATCGCGAACTTGATCTGAAGACGCTGGCCTCGCTGTTTACGGACAGCGCTAAAACGACCGGGGGACTGATGCTGATCGTCGGCGCGGCAGGACTTTTTTCCTATGCCTGCACGGCGTACGGAATATCGAGTGGCGTGCAGGATATTCTTCTGAATGTCAGTGGAAATAAATATGTGTTTCTGCTGATTGTCAACATCGTATTTTTGATTGCCGGATGTTTTGTGGACGCCAACTCCGCCATGTACATCTTTATCCCGATCATGGCGCCTGTAGCACAGGCTTTCGGGGTCAACATGGTTCATTTTGGCATCGTGGCGACGGTCAACCTGGCGATTGGCCAGATTACCCCGCCGGTTGGCATGAATCTGTTCGTGGCGACCGGGCTGCGCCTGGAGGGGCACGAACCGGTTACGATCGCTCAGATTTCAAAAGCCGTCCTTCCCATGATCACGGCTGCCGCGATCGTGCTGTTGCTTGTGACCTATGTGGAGGGATTCTCTTTATTCCTGATTTCCTGAGTAATGTCCGTTTATACATGTTGTGACTCGCATTTGCGTGCTCATATATTTATTCTGAAGGGAGAGGAAAAGAAAATGAAGTATCGTAAAGTAGTGGCGCTTTCACTGGCGCTCGCAATGACAGCTTCGCTGGCTGCCTGTGGCAACAGCTCGTCGGGAGATTCTGCGGGCACCTCGTCGGAGACCACGGTAGAGGCCGGGGAGACAGAGGATACGGGGACAGCGACCGGGACCGAAGAGGGCGGCACGACATCGTTCGAGCCCATGACCTGGTCTGCGGCCACTTCAGGGGCGGACGGCTCCAACTTTGTGGCGGGACTTGAAAAATTTGGAGAGCTTCTGAGCGAGCGTACGGACGGAGCGATTACGCTCAATATCTTCCCATCTGACCAGCTGACGAACGGCAACGCGGTGGACAGTCTTCAGGGAGAGATGGAAGGGACGATTGATGTGACCTTCCAGGCTGACGGCATCTGGAGTAATTTCGACGCGCGTT
This sequence comes from Lachnospiraceae bacterium, assembly GCA_021204285.1. Lineage (GTDB taxonomy): Bacteria > Bacillota > Clostridia > Lachnospirales > Lachnospiraceae > Hominiventricola. Next base: position 2,107 of record JAJPZP010000213.1, read on the forward strand.
TTAACGTGCTGATTCTTCCGTTCCTGTTTACCTCTACGGATGAGGTGGATGAAAAGCTGTTCAATGGGGAAGGCGGAGCCTATCTGATCGACATGCTGGAAAACGAACAGGGTGTCAAGTGCCTGGGTATCGGCGAGAATGGATTCCGCTATATCACGAACAGCAAGCACGAGGTCTGCACGCCGGACGATCTCAAGGATCTGAAGCTTCGCGTCGGTGGAAGCCCGATCCTGACCCGCACCTATGACCTGTGGGGTGTGGACTACACGACGGCAAACTGGGCAGAAGTGTATACCGGCCTTCAGACTGGCCTGTATGACGGACAGGAGAACCCGGTAGCGGTAGCGCATGCGTCCTCGATTCAGGAGGTGCAGAGTTATGTGACCGCGTGGACGGCTCAGTACAGCTGCATGTTCCTGACCATGAACATGGATCTTTACAACAGTCTCAGCGATGAGCTGAAGGAGATCGTGGATGAGTGCGGAGCGGAGGCCTGTGCCTATCAGGTGGAGCTGACCCGTCAGGAGTGCGAGGACTACCTGGAGGTGTGGGAAGAGGAATATGATATGCAGGTCCATTACACGACCGAAGAGGAGATCGCGATGTTCAAGGAGCTGTCCGATCCGATCTACGAGGAGGCCATGGAGGAGTATGGCTTTACCCAGGAGCTGATGGATCTTTTCATTGATTAAATTTTTCTGAGAAAAAATGTTTGTCGCCGCAGCTGTCCCTGTGCAGGGGGGTGGCTGCGGCGAATGTATAGCAGTGAGTGTAAAAAGCCGAAAAGGACAGAAAGCAGCGTTTTTGTGCCGGGGGAAACAATGAAATTAGGAATGATCGGGATGGGAGTCATGGGACTTCCCATCGCAGAAAATCTTGTGAAGAAAAGTGGTCTGCAGGTTCTTGGCTATGATGTGGAGGTGGATCGGCGCATGCGATTTGCGCAGTGCAAAGGCATGCCTGTCCTGCACCCGGAAGAAGTCTATGAAAACTGTGGGATTGTTTTTTTCAGTCTTCCGAACAATAAACTGGTCGACGCATGCCTTGGCGAGGCGCTGGTGCATTGTCAGGACGGAGCAATTCTTGTGGATCTGAGTTCTTCTTATCCATCTGTGATAAAGGCGCATGAAGAGTCCGCCATCGCAGCGGGAGCGGGGCTTGTGGACTGCCCTGTCAGCGGGGGAGAGTCGGCCGCTACGGCCGGAACATTGTCCGCCATGTGTGGAGGAGCGGCGGAACATGTGGAGGCTGTCCGTCCTTATCTGCGGATGTTCAGCGGCAAGGTCACGCATATGGGTGCGCTGGGCAGCGGCTATGCCGCCAAGCTTATCAACAATATGATCATCGGTGCAGAGATCGCCGCTGTGGCTGAGGCTTTTGCCTGCGCTCAAAGAGCAGGGCTTGACGGAAAGCTTCTGTTTGAGGCCATCCGGGATGGCGGGGCCGGCAGCTGTGTGCTGGAGGTCAAAGGACCAAAGATGCTGGATCATGATTATTCTGCCAGCTCCCGGCTTTCGATCCATCTCAAGGATCAGAAAAACGCGTTGTTGCTGGCAGGGGACATCGGCGCGAGGACGCCCATGCTGGAACAGGCTACGCGGCTCATGGAGCAGATGGAGCAGGCGGGACGCGGAGCTGAGGATGTGGCGGCACTTATCGATCTTTTTTTGCCGTAATATACGAAAATCAGCTGTCAGCGGCAGAGGGGAAACACAGGAAAATGAATCAATGCGGGCGGGCTGATCGCATGAACAGGAGGGATATCTATGCAGGAAGAAAAGACCTATGACAGGCAGTTTTTGCTGAAATTGCTGGAAAATATGTGGATGATCCGAAAATTTGAGGAGACCGCGGGAGACTGCTTTACAAAAGGTATGGTTAGCGGAAACCTTCATATTTGTGTCGGCCAGGAGGGTCTGGTGGCGGGGGCGAACTCGGCGCTGGAACCATCAGATTATATCACGGCCAGTCATCGCGGACACGGTCATTGTCTGATGAAGAGCGGGGACGCCGACCGCACAATGGCGGAGCTGTTCGGAAAAGCTGACGGCTTCTGCGGCGGACGCGGCGGCTCCATGCATGTCAGCAGAGTAGAGAGCGGTCTTCTGGGAGCGAACGGCATCATCGGAGGAGGTATTCCGATCGCTACCGGTTCAGCGCTGGCTTCCAGCTTGAAGGGCGACGGTGCAGTGACAGTCGCGTTTTTTGGCGACGGCGCTGCCAATCAGGGATGTTTTCACGAGTGTATCAATATGGCCGCAGCCTGGAAGCTGCCGGTGATCTATTTCATCGAAAATAATGGCTATGCGGTCTCGGTGCCGATCAATACGGTGACGAACACCGCCGACCTGGCGGAGCGTGCAAAAGGTTACAATATTCCAGGGATCGTTGTGGACGGCACTGATGTGTTGGAGGTCTATGAGGCCACAAAACAGGCGGTGGACCGGGCGCGCGCGGGAGAGGGTCCGACGCTCATCGACTGCCATGTCTATAAGTTTATCGGACATTTCGTGGGAGATCCGGCTGCTTATATTCCTCAGTCCTACAAGGACGCGGCGCATGAGCAGGATCCCATCGGAAAATTCAGAAAGTATCTGCTGGATCACGGAATCGCCACTGTGGAGGAGATGGACGTCATTGAGCAGAAAGCCGCGGCGAAGATCGAGCACGCGAAGGAGTTTGCCATCCATGCGCCGGCGCCGGAGGGCAGCGCGGTACTGGACAACAATTATTCCTCTGATAATGAAAGGAGTGTCCGCTGATGAGAACAATTACGATGATCGCCGCTGTTCGTGAGGCAATCGAAGAAGAAATGAAGCGCGATGAAAATGTTATTATGCTGGGCGAGGACATCGGCGAGATGGGAGGACCCTGGGGATCGGCAAAGGGACTTCTGGAGGAGTTTGGCCCGGGGCGCATCATTCAGACGCCTATCAGCGAGTGGGGCTTTACCGGTATTTCCGTGGGCGCTGCCGTGCGCGGGATGCGCCCGATCGCAGAACTTATGTACAATGATTTTATTTCTGTCTGTCTGGACCCGATTATGAATCAGGCAGCGAAGATGTGTTATATGACGGGTGGTCAGGTGTCTGTGCCGATGGTGCTGCGCGCTCCGACCGGAACGGGTCGTCGAGGAGCCGCCCAGCATTCTCAGAATATGGAATCGCTTTTTGCGCATATTCCGGGATTGAAAGTGATCGCACCGTCATGCCCGCAGGATGCCAAGGGACTTCTGAAGTCCGCGATCCGGGATGATGACCCGGTGATCAGCCTGGAACACAAGTTTCTCTATCCTCAGAAGGGCGAGGTGGACGACAGCATCGAGACGATTCCGCTGGGGGTGGCGGACGTCAAGCGCGAGGGAAGTGATGTGTCTATCATTACATGGAGCCGCCAGGTTCAGTTTTCTCTCGAAGCTGCGGAGAAGCTTGCCGGGAGAGGAATAAATGCCGAGATCCTCGATTTGCGCACGCTGGTGCCGCTGGACTGGGAGGCGGTCTGCAGGACTGTGTGTAAGACGCATCGGGCTGTGATCGTGGAGGAGGATGTCCGTCGCTGTGGCTTTGGCGCGGAGATTGCCGCGGAGATCGGTGAGAAGCTTTTCGATGAGCTGGATGCGCCCGTGGTGCGGGTGGCCAGCCTGAACAGCAGCGTTCCCTTCGCTCCGGAACTGGAGGAAGAAATTTATCCACATCCGGAGACAATCGTCCGTGCGGTCACTGAGCTTCTGGAGCAGTAAGGAGGTGCGTTTTGATTTCTGAGGTCAGGATGCCCCAACTGGGCGTTACGATGGAAGTAGGTATGGTCTCCGAATGGTACAAGCAGGAGGGAGATCCTGTGAAGGTCGGCGAAGCGCTGCTGAGCGTGGAGACGGAAAAGATTCTGAGTGATGTGGAAGCGGAGGCGGATGGAATCCTGCTCCACATCATCGCGCATGAGGATGAGGAGGTACCCGTGCAGGGGCTTCTGGGCGTCATCGGCGCACCCGGGGATGTCTGGAGTGAAACTGGGGAGGGTGGAGTCGCTGCGCAGACAGAACGGGAGGCTCCGGATGGCCGTGTCAAATCCTCTCCGCTCGCGAGGAGGACGGCGGCCGGACTGGGTGTGGATATCGCTCAGATCCCTGGTTCCGGTACCTCCGGCCGTGTGCATGAGAGGGAGGAGCTTCCGTATCATCAGCAGCAGGAGCGCACAGTGCCTGCGGGACGTGAAGGGAAAGAGGCGGATTACGGTGATGTCCGGAAGCGCATGAGTTCCGCGCGGAGGATTATCGCGCAGCGGATGACCGAGAGCCTTCTCACCGCGCCGCAGGTCACGCTGATGAGAGAGGTAAATGCCGATCGTCTGCTGGAGCTTCGGCATGAGATCTGCTCCGAACTGCCGCAGGACTTCCGGGTCAGTATCAACGATCTTCTGATTAGACTTCTGGCGGTTGCTGTTGAGCGGGAGCCGGCGCTGAATGTTTCTGTAGACGGAGACGAACTGATCTATCACAGGGATATCAATATCGGAGTCGCGGTCGCTCTGGAGGACGGTCTACTGGTCCCTGTGGTGAAAAACGCCAACAAAAAGGGGATAAAGGCCATCGCTGAGGAGACTGCGGAACTGATTGGAAAGGCGCGTTCCGGAGGACTTTCCCCCGACGAGCTGAAAGGCGGTACGATCACGATCAGCAATCTCAGGAGTTTTGGTGTGGATGGCTTTACGCCGGTAATCAATCTCCCTGAGGCTGCGATTATGGGAATCGGACGGATCGTGAAGAAGCCCATTGTGGGCGAGGATGGAAGTCTGCGCGCCGCGAACATGATGACGCTGAGCCTGACCTTTGACCACAGGGCGGCTGATGGCGCCGAGGCGTCCAAACTGCTGGAGAAATTCGCGAAGCTGATAGAGAAGCCGGGTTGTGCCCTGCTCTGATCTTTATCTGATGGCGGAGGAAGCCGCATAAGAAGAGCTGTTGTTTCGTAGATGTGAATGATCTACGGGACGGCAGCTTTTTCTTTGTCATAAAACCTGTCCCTCTTCATATATTGAGACAAGGGGACGAGAATCATGGGGGAACACGATGTATTTTCCATATTTCCGGAGGTACTGCGGGAACCTCTTGAGCGGGCGGGCTTTACACAGAAGAATCTGCAGGAGATACGCGTCCGGGCGGAGCGCCCGCTTATCGTGCGCAACAACGGACGGGAGAGCGTCCTGAAGCGTTGTTTTACAGGGGCAGAGCTCGACGAGATCCTGGCGTATCTGGGAAATTATTCCCTCTATGCCTGGGAGGATGAGATACGGCAGGGTTTTCTTTCCCTGCCGGGCGGTCACCGCGTCGGTCTTGCGGGGAAGACGGTGCTGGAGGATGGAAAGGTACGCACACTTTCGGAGGTGTCGTCTCTGAATATTCGCTTTGCACATGAGCGAAAAGGCTGTGCTGACGCTGTGCTCCCGTATCTGCGGGAGGAAGGTCGGCCTTTCCACACACTGATTGTGTCCGCACCAGGCAGGGGAAAGACGACGCTGCTCCGGGACTGTATCCGGCAGATCTCCGATGGGAACGACGTTTATCCGGGAATGACGGTTGGACTGGTCGATGAGCGCTCCGAGATCGTAGGTTCCTTCCGCGGCATCCCGTGCAATGATGTCGGGTTGCGGACGGATGTGCTGGACGCCTGTCCGAAGGCGGAAGGCCTGATGATGCTGATCCGCTCTATGGCCCCGGATGTGGTGGAGGTGGATGAGGTCAGGGGCGAGGCGGATCTGGCGGCGCTGCAGCATGCGATGAACTGCGGCTGTGTGTTGCTGGCGACTGCACACGGAGATTCGATGGAGGAGCTGAGAAGGAAACCGGTGTTGGGGGAAATGGTGGAAGCTGCTATGTTTGAGCGCTATGTATTTCTGGAAAACGGGAGGACGCCGGGGCTTGGCGGAGCGATTCTGGACGGACACTGCAGGAGCGTAAAATCATGAAATGGCTTGGTATTATCTGCATCCTTGCCGGTACGGGCGGAATCGGCCTGCAGATGGCAAATGAGCTGGATTTGCGGATACGGGAGCTGCAGGCTTTGCAGCAGTTTGTTCTGCTTCTTGAAGGTGAGATCCGTCATCTGCACAGGCCCTTGCCGGAGGCTTTTGGCAGCGTGGGAGAGCGGACGGAGCCGCCGTTTCGGGAGTTTTTCCTGCGGACAGCGGAGGACCTGAGAAGCCGGAACGGACAGAGTGCGCAGATTATCTGGAAGCGGAATCGGAAAAATTGCGCTGACAGGCTTCATCTGAAAGAGCAGGACATAAAGGCGCTTGGTGAGCTGGGCAATATGCTGGGCTGTCTGGATGTAAAGCAGCAGCTCGGGGCGCTTGACTATTATCAGGAAAATCTGAACCGCGCGCTCGCTGACGCCACGGAGGATGCAAAGAGTCGCAGGAAGTTGTATCGCTATCTGGGGATCTTAAGCGGGGTCGCGGTTGTGATCTTTATTCTGTAAGGTGGAGAGCTTATGAGCGTAACACTGATTTTTAAAATCGCCGCGGTGGGAATTCTGGTCTCCGTACTCTCTCAGGTGCTGAAACACAGCGGACGGGAGGAGTAGGCCTTTCTGACAAGTCTTGCAGGGCTCCTTCTGGTGCTGTTCTGGATTATCCCTTATGTCTATGAGCTCTTTGAGATGATGCAGGAGCTTTTCACTTTATAGGAGGTGAGAGGGTGGTACAGGTCGCGGTATTGGGAGTCGTCGGTGTTCTGCTGGCGCAGCAGCTGAAAGCTCTGAAATCGGAATTTTCCATATATCTTTGTCTGGGTGTCAGTCTGCTGATTTTTCTGAACCTTACCGGACAGCTGTCGCTGATTATGGATACGCTGACAGAGATTCAGAAAAGCCTGCCTCTGAACATCGGCTATCTGCAGACGCTGATGAAGATTATCGGGATTACATACATTGCGGAGTTCGCGTCAGATCTGTGTAAGGATGCGGGATATCAGACGATTGCGGGACAGATTCAGATGTCCGGCAAGCTGACGGTTCTGGCGGTCAGCATGCCGATTCTGTCCGCCCTGCTGGATACGATACAGAGTTTTCTCTGAGAGGACTTTGCGGAATATGCAGGGGAGGATGCATGGTGGAAGAAATTGATTACGGAGAAATACAGCAGTTTCTGGATGGATTGCTGGGGGACGGTCTCGATTTTCAGGGGATGGTGGAGAGCGGCGCTATGGGTGAGAGCCCGCTCTCTTTAAAAAGTCTGGCCTCCCTGGTGCAGAGTGCACTGTTCGAAGAACTGCTTGCGCAGAAGCAGCTCTGGATGCATATTCTGATTCTTACCCTTGCCGCGGCGCTGCTTCTCCATTTTGCAGATGTATTTCAGAACCGCAGCGTACCCGAAATCAGTTTTTGCATAATTTACATGATTTTATTTCTGCTGTTGATCGACTCTTTTCAGACGAGTCTCGGGATTGCCCGGGAGGTAATGGAGACGATGCGCAGTTTTATGACAGTACTTGCGCCGGCTTATTTCCTCGCGATGACGCTGTCGTCCTATCTCACATCCGCGGGAGTCTATTATGAATTTATTCTGCTGCTGATCAGTGGTGTACAGTGGCTGGTCGAATCCTTTGTTCTGCCCTGCACTGAAATCTATGTACTGCTTATACTGGTCAACCATCTGTCAAAGGAGAAGCGGCTCGGGCAGTTTGCGGGACTTGTGTCGATGGCAGCAGATGGGAGCATGAAGGCGGCGCTTGCTCTTGTGTGTGGTTTTCATATGATTCAGGGACTGTTGTCCCCTGCGGCGGATTCTTTTCGAAACCTGGCTGTCAGCAAGGGAATAGGCATGGTACCCGGTGTCGGCAGCGCCGGAAGCGGAGTGACAGATCTGGTGCTTGGCTCGGCGGTTTTGATTAAGAATGGAATCGGCGCGGCTGCGCTGGTCGTCCTGATTCTGCTCTGTCTGGTTCCGCTTACGAAACTGGCTGTGATCATGGCTGTGTACTATCTGCTTGCGGCAGTGTTGCAGCCGGTGTCAGATGAGCGGATTATCGGCTGCCTGAACGGCATGGGAAACGGCGTACGTCTGCTTTTCCGGGCGGTTTTCACCGTGCTTGCGCTTTTTTTTCTGACAATCGCGCTGACAACGGCGCTGACAGGAGGTTGAAAGGGTGGAAGAAATACTGGAAGTGATCCGGGCGGTCGCGGTTTTCTATCTGCTCGAACAGATGGTGTTTCACCTTCTGCCCGGGCGAGGTTATGAGAAGTACGTACGATTTTATCTTGGTCTGCTGCTGGTACTGCTTCTGTTGCAGCCTTTTTTTAAAATTGCGGGTCTCATGGAGCAACTGGATGCGGAGGCGTTGGTTGAACAGCTGGAGCTGGATACGGAGGGATACAGATGAACAGAGAAAAGTGGAATGAATTGCGGAAAAAGTACTGGCCGCCGCGAAAGGATCAGCTGCTGATCCTGGCACTTTCAGGGCTTTTACTTGCAGTCATCGCAGCTCCGGTGCAGAAAGACGGCGGAGAGGAGACTGCTGCTGATGTGGAACGTTCCGCAGAGTCGGAGAAAACGGAAGAAGATTATGAGCGCCGGGTGGAGCAGAAGCTTGAGGAGATGCTGTCTCAGGTCGAGGGGATCGGCGAGGTGTGCGTCATGCTGACTTTTGCGGACAGCGGACAGAAGTAGGTCGAGAAGGATGTGAGCGTCTCGGAGGATTCGACGCAGGAGGAGACGGTTTACGAGGAGCAGAGCAGCAGTGTGCGCACGCCTTATGTGAGATCGGAGACCAATCCGCAGGTGGAGGGCGTCCTCATCGTCGCCGAGGGTGGCGATAACGGCGATGTAAAAGCGGATATCATAGATGCTGTGCAGGCATTATTTGGCATAGAGGCACATAAAATTAAAATCATGAAGTATGGAGGCGATTAAGTGAAAGCTAAGCAGCCGTTAAAGAAACCCGTGATCAGGAAGCCCGTATTCAGAAAAAATCAGATTATTATTACGGCGTTGGCGGCCATGATTGCGGTCGCCGGTTATCTGAACTATTCCGGTGCCAGTCTGGACGCGTCACTTCTGAGTGCGAACAGCGAGGCAGTCGAGGAAGAAGATACGGATCTGGCGCTGGACATCTCGGCGGAGGACAGCTATGCCGGAACCGGGGAGACGGATGTCGCGGATCTGGAAGAAGAATATACGGAGGAGATCGCCAGTCTGGATGAGGACTATGAAAGCAGCGCCCAGGCAGAGACGGACGTAGATGCGGACACGGCGTCAGCGGGGGAAACGGTTCTCGTAACGGGTACTGTGGGCGTTGGTATTGTGTCGGAGGCGAAGGTAACGAGAGAGCAGACCCGCTCAAAGAATAAAGAAATTCTGATGGAATTGATCGAGAGTACGTCGATTACCGATGAGC
>JAJPZP010000209.1:0-9549 GCA_021204285.1 Lachnospiraceae bacterium
GTATTATATCATGCTGTGTGTGGCAATCATTTTGCTCTATCGGGAGAAGCGAAGGAAAAAATACAGCAGAAAGCCGGAGGAATTCCGCCCGGGACGCGGCGTACTTGCGCTCAGTGCGGCACTGCTCGCACTTCCGCTGCTGTTGATCTGTGTCCGGATCCATACCGGACTGCAGATCACGATGCTGGATGTCGGGCAGGGCGACGGTATTTTCCTTCGCAGTCCGGGCGGTACGACTTTTCTGATGGACGGGGGCAGCTCGGGCGTTTTGTCGGTCGGGACCTACCGGATACTGCCCTACCTGAAATACGAGGGCGTCGGCAGGCTGGATTATCTCATGATTTCCCATATGGACTCCGACCATATCAGCGGTATCGAAGAACTGCTTGCAGACAGCATGACGCCCGGCGGCATCCGCATCGGGACAGCCGTGCTGCCCTGCCTTGCCGAAAAGGATGAGGCTTATGAGGAGATGGAGGCACTGCTCACAGAGGCGGGCGTGGAGATCCTCTATATGAAGACGGGTGATGTACTGGCCTCGGAGGGGTTTTCTCTGACCTGCCTCTGGCCTTCCCCGTCGGCGCATTCGGATGACCGGAATGAGCTTTCCCTTGTATTGCTGGCAGAGTATAAGGATTTTGACATGCTGCTTACCGGGGATATCGGGGAGGAGACGGAAAGGGCGCTGCTGGAGGCAAGGCTGCTCTCCCAGGCAGAGGTGCTGAAGACAGCTCATCACGGTTCCCGCTATTCTACATCGGAGGAATTTCTGGAAGTTGTACAGCCCACGGTCAGCCTGATCTCCTGCAGCTCTGCCAATACCTACGGACATCCTTCGGAAGAGACGCTCGCGCGGCTGGAAGCCGTGGGCAGCACGACTTTTATCACAAAGGACTGCGGCGCGATCAGCGTGTGGACGGATGGTGAAAAAGTAAGCGTGAGAGGGTATCTTGAAGAGTAAGCCGGATTTGAAAAGCTGTTTGTAAGAATCGGTTCTGCATGGTATACTGAAGCTATGAAAATGCTGATGGAAGATATCAAGAATAAACATTTTAAGAATATCTATCTGCTCACCGGTGAGGAGCTCTATCTGCGCAACCAGTACCGGCGGCGCCTGCGCGATGCGCTGGCGGCTCCGGACGACACGATGAATGTGACGGTGTTTGAGGGGAAGAAGATCAATCCGAACAAGGTGATCGACCTCGCGGAGACGCTACCTTTTTTCGCGGAGCGGCGAGTGATCCTGCTGAACGACAGCGGTTTTGTGAAGAACGCCTGCCCGGAGCTGGCCGATTACGCGGCATCGATCCCGCCAAGTACCTGCCTCATCCTGACTGAGTCGGAGGCAGATAAGCGAAACCGGCTCTATAAGGAGATCAAAAAGCACGGCAGGGTTGTGGAGTTTCAGCGTCAGGATGAGAGGACGCTCACGCGCTGGATACTCGGAACGCTCAAGCGGGAGGGAAAACAGATCACGGAGGAGGCGTTGCGCACCTTTCTCGCGCGCAGCGGCACGGATATGCAGAACATCGAGCAGGAGCTGGAGAAGCTTCTGAGTTATACGATGGGGCGGGAAGAGATTCTGCTGCAGGATGTGGAGGCGATCTGCACGGAGCAGACGGAGGACCGTATCTTTGACATGGTGCGTGCCGTCGCCCAGAAAAAGCAGGCGCAGGCACTCGCCCTCTATGCGGATCTGTTGTTGATGAAGGAGGCGCCGGTTAAAATCCTCGCCCTTGTCACCCGGCAGTTCAACGGTCTAATGCTTTTAAAGGAACTGTCCGGGAAAGGCCTGGACCGCGCCACACTCGCAAAGCAGACGGGAATACTGGCTTTTCGGATCGGTGAATCGCAGGCGCAGGCGCGGGGGTTTACCAGGGAGGGGCTCCGCGGTATCGTGGAGGACTGTGTGAAGACCGACGAACTCATCAAGACAGGTCAGCTCTCGGATCAGGTCGGGGTGGAGATGCTGCTTGTGAAATACAGTGGATAATAAGAAAGAAGGTCGGCATGACGGTACCGACCTTCTTTTTCCTGTTTTATTCTTTATGAAGCCATCTCATTGACGGCCTTCTGCAGACGGGAGATCTTTCTCGAAACGGTGTTCCTGTGATAGACTCCCTTGGAACCGGCCTTGTTCAGCGTGGAGATCGCTTCCTTCAAAGCGGCCTTCGCGGCATCCTGATCCTTCTCGTCGATCGCGGCGTAGACCTTCTTCACCATGGTCTTCACCTTCGACTTGACGGCCTTGTTCTTCGCAGTCCTGGTCTCGGTGACCAGAATTCTCTTCTTTGCAGACTTGATATTAGCCAACTCGTGCACCTCCAGATTCCTTTAAACGCTCACTGCTGTTATACATGCTTCCTGAAAGCGAGACACGGAAAAGCTTTGCATGGAAACACACAGAAATATTTTAGGGGAAAGAAGTCCCCTTGGCAATACATAACATGCAAGTCTTGGGAGACGTTAAGGATAACAAGGAGTGCTGGGAGTGAGAAAATGGAACGGATGCGGGTGCGGACCGATCTTGCGCTGGAGGCGCGTGAACGCTTCGAAGGGAGCGATACGGAAATTCACGGCGTCATCGTGGAGGAGGAGTACGATCAGGAGCGCGATATCCGGGTGACGCGGGTGCGGATTGAGTCCGAACGGGGTGCGAAGGAAATGGGGAAGGCGATGGGAAATTATCTCACGCTGGAGGCGCCCGGCCTGGCCTCGCCGGATGAGAACTATCATCGGGAAATATCGGAATGTCTGGCGTCCTGCCTGCAGGAACTGGTAGGGGAGCCGCGTGCGCGCGGAATTCTGGTGGCGGGACTGGGAAATCGTGATGTGACGCCGGATGCGCTGGGGCCGGAGACGGTCTCCAATCTGCTGATTACGCGGCATCTGATCCAGGAGTATGGCAGGGAGGCCGTGGGTGGTGAAAGTGTGAACGCGATCAGCGGTATCGTGCCGGGCGTCATGGCGCAGACCGGGATGGAGACCTCGGAGATTCTCCAGGGCGTTATCGACCAGACGAAGCCGGATCTCGTGATTGTGATCGATGCACTGGCCGCGCGCAGCACGCGGCGTCTGAGCCGGACGATTCAACTGACGGACACCGGAATACAGCCGGGCTCCGGTGTCGGGAACCATCGGGGAAGCCTCACGAAGGAGAGCCTTGGCGTGCCGGTCATCGCGATCGGCGTGCCAACCGTTGTGGAGGCTGCAGCCATTATCTACGATGCGCAGGGAAGCTGTGAGCGGATGCCGCCGCATCTGAACGGCATGTTTGTGACCCCGAAGAATATCGACGAAATGATCCGACAGCTCAGTTTTACGATCTCCGAGGCGTTGAATATTGCCTTTTTTTCGCGGACATAAGGCACTGTCTGTACGCATAGAATGAAGCGTGAGGATGCGTATGAGACGACAACTGTCAGGACTTGTTAACCGGCTGCTGTGGATTTGTTTTCTGGCAGCCGGTTTTTATATTCTGCTTGCAGGCGGGCGGAAATTCCTGCAGGATGAAGCGGGAGCACTGCTGCGGGAAGAATCCCGGAGTATACAACGATCGATCTGCAGGGAAGCGGCGCGCTTCCTGTATCCGGGTCTTTTTTACACAAGCGGGGAGGAGCAGGAGGACGCCACGCTCTTTTCACGTTATATAGACTGGACGCTGCGCATGCATCCGCTGAGAAAACTGAGCTATGCGGCGGACGCGAATCCGGCGGAGAGCGAGGTGACCTGGGAGATACGGAACAGCGAAGATGAGAATGAACGGGATGAAACCGGAGAGGAGGATGAGCTGGCCTCGCTGGCGGAGGAGGAGAACGCATCTTTTTCCTGGCTTCCGGATTCAGAGCAGCCGATGGAGACGGAGGAGAGCACTCCGGCGCAGGCCGGACAGATCTACAGTCTGGAGGAACTGTCGGACTTTGATTATCTGCTCAGTAACTTCTATACCGTCGAGTCGAATACGATAGTCACAGCGGAGGATCTCAATGCGGAAAAGCTGCTGGCGAAGAATATGACAATTGACAAAGAGGTGGACGGACCGCAGATCCTGATTTATCACACGCACTCGCAGGAGGGATTTGTCGATTCCGTCCCCGGCGATAATTCTACGACGATTGTAGGGGTAGGAGCGTATCTGAAAGAACTGCTCGAGGAGAAGGGCTACCGTGTCCTGCACGTCACGAGCGTTTATGACCTGATCGATGGCGAGCTTGACCGCAGCGAGGCCTACAGTCGTGCGGCGGAGGAAATCAGCGTTATTCTGGAGGAATATCCGTCGATCCAGGCGGTTATCGACCTGCACCGGGATGGCGTCGATGAGGGCATGCGTCTTGTGACCGAGATCGACGGGAAAACCGTGGCGCGCTTTATGTTCTTCAACGGCCTGAGCCGGACGAAAAACGGAAATATTGATTACCTTTACAATCCTTATATTGAGGACAATCTGGCGCTGACCCTGCAGCTCAAGCTGCAGTGCGAACAGTATTACCCCGGCCTTTCACGGAATATTTACCTCAAAAGCCTGCGCTATAATCTGCACCTGTCTGATAAAGCGCTGCTGATCGAGGCCGGGGTGCAGACCAACACGCTGGAGGAGGTGATGAACACGATGGAGCCGCTGGCCGACGTGCTCGACCTCGTTTTCGGATCCTGAAGTCAGGTTTTGTAATTCTGAACGATTGTCCAAATTTTAGAGAATATTTAGATTCATGTCGCGAGGGATATGCTATAATCCGTATGAAGATGGCAGATTTTGTAAAATACGAGGAGAACTGTGCATGGCCGTCACTGTGTTGCCGATGAAAAGGAAAAAGCAGAATACAAGAAAATGTCGGAAAGAAAGCTCCGGAACGCGGCAAAGGACTTCCGGGACGAAGACGGCCGGTGACATCGTCCGGGAGAACGTCTGCACGTACTTTAATTTTATTTTTGCCTTTCTGGCGCTGCTTTTGTGTCTGGTCGGCGCTTTCCGCAGTCTTACGTTCCTGCCCATTATAATCGTAAATAAGTTGATCGGCATCATTCAGGAGCTCCGTGCGAAGAAGGTTCTGGATGAGATGAATATGCTTGGCGCGATCCGGGCGACGGTCGAGCGGAACGGGGAAACGATCGTGATTCCGGTCGATGAGCTGCGATGTGGCGATCTTCTGATTCTGAAAGCGGGAAATCAGATCTGTGCGGATGGTCAGGTGACGGATGGGGAGGTTCAGGTCAATGAGGCACTGTTGACCGGCGAGTCGGATGACGTCACAAAAGGACCGGGGGATGAGCTGATCTCCGGCAGCTTCGTTGTGTCCGGGGAGTGCCGGGCCAGGCTGACCGCTGTCGGTGAGGATTCCTATATCTCCCACCTGACGCGCGAGGCACAGGCCATGGATGCGAAGCAGCAGTCGCAGATGCTGCGTTCCCTGGATGGCATTCTGAAAATAGTGGGTGTCATCCTGGTTCCCATCGGCATTGCCCTGTTTCTGCAGGGTTACTATGTGAATCAGGAGACTCTGGCGGACAGTGTTACCTCTATGGTGGCAGCGCTGATCGGGATGATTCCGGAGGGCCTGTATCTGCTGACGAGCGTTACGCTTGTGGTCAGCTCCATGCGCCTCGCCCGCAGGAAAGTGCTGCTGCATGATATGAAGAGTATCGAGACGCTGGCGAGAGTGGATGTCCTGTGTGTGGACAAGACCGGTACGATTACAGAAAATACCATGGAAGTGTGTGATCTGGTTCCGGCGGAGGGATATAGCCCGGACAAGCTGCCGGAGCTCTCCGGGCTTCTGGGAGATTTTTCCTGCGCCATGAGCGGCGATAATGCCACCATGCAGGCTCTGAAGGCACATTTTCAGGAGCGGACAGGCCTGCATGTGAAGAGAGTCATTCCTTTCTCTCCAGTATATAAGTACAGTGCCGTGGCTTTCGAGGAGGGCGCCTATGTGCTGGGTGCGCCGGAGTTTGTGCTGCGGGATGGTTTTGTAAAGGTAATGGATACGGTGGAGAGCTATGCGGCGCGTGGATACCGTGTGCTGGTCTTTGCATCCTATCCGGAGGAGCCGGACGGTAAGATGCTCACAGAAGCAGCGACGCCGCTCGGTTTTGTCCTGTTGTCCAATCCGGTGCGGAAGACGGCGGCGGAGACTTTTGCCTATTTCGAGGAACAGGGCGTGGAGATCAAGGTAATCTCCGGCGATACGCTGCGCACGGTCTCTGAGGCGGCGAAGGAAGCGAAAATTTCCGGTGCAGAGAATTATGTCGACGCGTCCACGCTGAGGACGGAGCGGGAGATCGGGGCAGCCATGCGGAAGTATACGGTCTTTGGACGGGTCACGCCGGAGCAGAAGCGGCAGATGATCCGCGCGCTGCAGCAGCAGGGTCACACGGTTGCCATGACCGGGGATGGTGTCAACGATGTGCTGGCATTGAAGGACGCGGACTGCAGTGTGGCGATGGCTTCCGGCAGCGACGCCGCTGCGCAGGCGTCGCAGGTCGTATTGCTGGATTCTGATTTTTCCTGCATGCCGCAGGTCGTGCTGGAGGGACGGCGCGTGGTCAACAATATTCAGCGCTCTGCAGGGCTGTTTCTCGTGAAAAATATTTTTTCGTTTTTACTGGCTCTCTTTTCCCTGATCACGGTCTATACGTATCCGCTGGAGCCTGGACAGATTTCTCTTATTAGTACGTTCACGATCGGTGTACCTGGATTCTTCCTTGCGCTGGAGCCGAATAAGGAGCGCATCCGCGGGAATTTTCTGAAAAATGTCTTTGCGAAAGCACTTCCCGCTGCGATTACGGATACGATCGCTGTGGCTGCGCTCGTGGTGTTCGGCGACACGTTCGGTGTAGCCTCGGATGATATCTCTACTGCTGCGACGATGTTGCTCGCGATCGTCGGATTCATGATTCTGTACAGAACGGTCAGTCCGCCCTCCCGTCGGCAGTGGGTCATACTCATTGTCTCCGTTGCGGGGTTACTGCTGTGCAGCTTTTACCTGCCGCAGCTTTTTTCCCTGAGCGGCATGTCGGTGAAGTGTATCATGCTCTTTGTCCTGTTCTCCATCGCAACAGAACCGGTGTTCCGCTATCTGTCCCTGCTGGCGGACAGGTTCCGCTCAAACTGAACTCAAAATGGAAATAAAATGGAAATGAAATGGAAAGAAAATGGTTGACGACTCTGCCATTTCCTATTACAATATAGTAAAAGGAGGTGCGTGCAGATGACAGTAGATGAGATGAGAAAGAGAAAAAAGGAGCTGGGATATACAAATGAAATGATTTCCGAGTGGTCGCTTGTGCCTCTGGGGACGGTACAGAAGATCTTTTCCGGCGCTACGGAGTCGCCGCGCTACGAGACGATGCGGGCCCTGGAGCGGGCGCTCGACGCGCCGTGGCTCACGCAGAGGGAGCAGACTGCGGACAGCCTGATGGTTCGGGAGTCGGCTCCTGCCTATGGTACGGCGCGACAGAAGGTGCAGGGTGAGTATACGCTGAAGGATTACTATGAGCTTCCGGAGGAGCGCAGAGTGGAGCTGATCGACGGCGTCATCTATGATATGGCGGCGCCTACTTCGGTACACCAGATCCTGATTTCCGAGATCAGGGATATCCTGCAGTCTTATATCAGGAGTAAAGACGGGAAGTGTATTGCGATGGTATCCCCGCTGGACGTACAGCTCGACTGCGACGACCGGACGATGGTGCAGCCGGATGTGGTCGTCGTCTGTGACCGGAGTAAGATCATTCTGCGCTGCATCTATGGCGCGCCGGATCTTGTGGTGGAGATCCTCTCGAAGTCCACGCGGAAGAAGGATATGTTTGTCAAGCTGAACAAATATATGAACGCAGGCGTGCGGGAGTACTGGATCGTGGATCCAAAGCAGAAGCGTGTGATCGTATATCACTTTGAGACGGACGATTGCCCTGCCATCTATGACTTCAGCGCAAAGATTCCCGTGGGTATCTTCGGCGGAGACTGCGAAGTGGACTTTCAGCAGATTTACGAGTATGTGGAGTTTATGTATGAGAAGGGCGAGGTGGAATGAAACCAAAGTATATCATGGCGCTGGACGCCGGTACGACGAGCAACCGCTGCATCCTGTTTGATAAGGCGGGTACGATGCGCAGCGTTGTACAGAGAGAATTCACGCAGTATTTTCCAAAGCCCGGTTGGGTGGAGCACGACGCGAATGAGATCTGGTCTACCATGCTGGGTGTGGCGGTGGAGGCTATGTCGAAGGCCGGAGCCGTGGCGGAAGATATTGCGGCTATCGGCATCACGAATCAGCGCGAGACGACGATTGTGTGGGATAAGCGTACCGGGGAGCCGGTCTGCCCTGCGATCGTCTGGCAATGCAGGCGTACCGCGGAGTATTGCGATACATTGAAAGAAAAAGGGCTTGTAGATACATACAGGCAGAAGACCGGTCTGGTGATTGACGCCTATTTTTCCGGTACAAAGCTGAAATGGATCCTGGACAATGTTGAGGGCGCGCGGGAGCGCGCAGAAAAGGGGGAGCTTCTCTTTGGTACAGTGGAGACCTGGCTGATCTGGAAGCTGACCAGAGGGCAGGTGCATGTGACGGACTTTTCAAATGCGTCGCGTACCATGCTGTTCAATATCAATACATTGGACTGGGATGATGAGATTCTTGCGGAATTTGGGATTCCCCGGTGTATGCTGCCGGAGGCAAAGCCGAGCAGCTGTGTGTATGGCGAGACCGCGCCGCAGTTTTTCGGCGGGAGAATCAGGATAGCCGGAGCCGCAGGCGACCAGCAGGCGGCGCTGTTCGGGCAGACCTGCTTTGCGCCGGGTGAGGTGAAAAATACATACGGTACCGGTGGTTTCCTGCTGATGAACACCGGAGAGAGGCCGATCTTTTCTGAAAACGGACTGGTGACTACGATTGCCTGGGGCATTGATGGCAGGGTGGATTATGCGCTGGAGGGTTCCGTCTTCATGGCGGGCGCGGCCATTCAGTGGCTGCGGGACGAGCTGCGCTTTATCGATTCGGCGGCGGACTCCGAATATATGGCGCGCAAGGTGTCGGACACCGCGGGCTGCTATGTGGTTCCCGCGTTTACCGGACTCGGAGCGCCCTACTGGGATCAGTATGCGAGGGGCGCGATCGTGGGTCTGCCCCGCGGCGTCAATAAGTACCACATTATCCGCGCGGCGCTGGATTCGATCTGTTACCAGACGAACGACGTTCTGCGTGTGATGCGCTCGGATGCGGGGATTCCGATCGCGGTTCTGAAGGTGGACGGGGGCGCCAGCGCCAATGACTATCTTATGCAGACGCAGGCGGATCTGAGCAATATCCCGGTGCAACGCCCATCCTGCGTGGAGACGACGGCGCTCGGGGCTGCGTATCTGGCCGGACTGGCGGTTGGATACTGGGAGAGTCAGGCGGATGTGGTCAAAAACTGTTCGATTGACAGAATTTTCACCCCGGAGATCACGCAGGAAGAGCGGACTGCGCGCCTGAAGGGGTGGGAGAAGGCGGTGAAACGCAGCTTTGGATGGGAGTGTGAACCGCAGTGAATGCCTACGATAGAATC
>JAJPZP010000209.1:9559-9985 GCA_021204285.1 Lachnospiraceae bacterium
TACTTCGGCGGAGTGAACGAGCAGATACGGCTCCTGGAGGCCGACGGGATCGAGCTGAAAGACGGCGTCGTCGATATGGAGAAATATCAGTGGGAGACGCCGTGGATCTGGTAAAAAGAAGAAATCCGGCTTGACTTTTTTAGCGCATTTGCTACAATACATAGGAACGTGTTTTTACGAGTAGTCGGAGGGTTTCATAGACCAGATAAGACATCTGTATGGGATGTTTTTTCCGTTATTCTAAAATATTATATGGATGCATTTATTTATGATCTGCTCTGCAGCTTCCTTACAGCTCAGGGATATTTCATGACTCTTTAAGTCATATATTTGCGTTCCCAGAACCTTAATATTTGCGTTTCCGCTAAAATGTAATGTCTCTATCAGCGTTTCTTCTGCTGTAATATAGTTTTCTTCGTATAGAAT
>JAJPZP010000209.1:9995-11450 GCA_021204285.1 Lachnospiraceae bacterium
CTGTGCCAATTTTGGAGTGCTGAAGATAATAATTCGTTTGCCCTGGAACTGGCGATTGGTTTTCCTGAACAGCGCATCAATCTTTCCGGCCGCGCCCTTATCATCAGTCATAATGCAGAATTTTCCATCCTCTTCCCCTGGAAGCTGAGACAGAATATGCATGCAGATGCCCAACAGCTCCTCACCAAGCTGATCTCCTGATACCTTGTTTGCTCTTACTGCAGAAAAGAAATGTTCATATAGCCCGCTTCTATTCAGATTCTGCCCTTTCATTACCATATCATTCAGCGCTTTGTTCTCGTCAAGTGTCTTTGTGATTGTGCTGATCGGAGCTTTTGCCATTCTCACAGACCATAGCAGAAAGCTGTTGATGGAAGCATTTGTGCTGAAACAGGTTTCCATTACGCTGAAAATATCTTCCTCATGGATTACATAAAGATTGAGCCCTGACAGGCTTATCGTTTTGCAGTACTGAATATATTCGTGATTTAAAGTGCCGCTGTGGGATGCCAATTCCATGAGAATACATTGAGTGATAATAAGAATGCCGTCCTGCTCTTTTATATACGCGAGGAGGGGAGCGACGTTTTTGAACTTCATGTTTGCGTGATATCGAAAAGAACAGGTATCATAAAAGATACACATTTTCTTTGTAAATACATCTTCGTTGAATTTGCCCTTATTTACATAGGGCTCCAATTCGCTCCAGTTGTTGGGAATATCTGTATAAATTGTGGCCATAAGCTAATCCCCCTTTATTTCGGAATAGAGGGTGTTCATATTTTGTATCACGTTTTTCAGCGTTCTCTTATTTATATAGGAATCCTGAATGTATTCTTCCCCCAAACGTTCTACGAGCGCTTCAATTTTGGGGAAATCATCTTTTTTGGTTGCGGAAAGGATAAGATCATCCAACCATAACTTAGAGAAGCGCGTCCTGATGAATTTTTCGTCAATATTCAAAAGCGTCTCCGATATGCTGTCAGATTCCGGCAAATCAAGTTCATAACATCGAATTAACACTGACATATAAGGAGCCTGATAATAACTCATTAACCGTATGATTGTATCCAATTCATTTCCATCTGATTCTTTCCTGAACAGACTGTACATCTGGCGAAAGCTTACTTCGGGCATCAATAGCATTCCCGCGAACATGTTTGCTGCGAATTCTTCTTCCTGCTCAAAATAATGATTATCTGAAAATTCTACCCTGGATTTAAACTCGCTTCCCTGATAGAACACGTGGTAGATCTCATGACAAATTGCAAAATTAATATTTACTTTTGGAAGCGAAGTGTTAATCAAAATATATCCCAGAGCGTCTCCCTTATAACAAAGAGCCCCGATCTCTTCATCTGCCAAAGGAAGTTCCAGGACCAGAAATCCCTTTTTAAAAAAGGCCGGTCTTACGATCTGCAAAATATTAAGGACATCCTGGTCGCTGCTGAATCC
>JAJPZP010000199.1:0-4788 GCA_021204285.1 Lachnospiraceae bacterium
CCGGGCGGATTCGGGACTTACACCCGTTAGAAACGTGCGCCGCCAGGCGCACATGTAAAAAGGCTTTTCCGCACGTGTGACGGGAAAGCCTTTTTAATGAAAAATAATCGCTTAATCAATGTATCCCTTCTGCCGCAGATAGCATTTTATCAGTTCCGCGGCCTCCCGGATTGTCATGTCTCCGGTATTCAGGCACAGGTCGTAATTCGTGGCGGAGTCCCAGGTCCCTCCGGTGTAATAATTGTAATATTTCCGGCGCTGTTTATCCGTTTCACGGATGCGGTCGATCGCAGTATCATGCTCAAGTGAGAAGGTCTGCATCATGCGATGGATCTTGCTCTCAGCGTCGCCGCAGACGAAGATCCGTACAATGTTCTCATAGTCGCGAAGAACATAGTCTGCACAGCGCCCGATGATGATGCAGGACTCATTTTCCGCCAGCTCGCGGATCAGCTCAGACTGGAAGCGAAACAGATTTTCCGGGGAGACAATGTCTTTGCCCAGGGACGGCTTCTGCTCCGCCGGTTTCATCTCCTTGACGAGCCGGTATAACAGGTTGTTGCCGGGGCGTTCATTGTGTACATGGAAAAATGCTTCCAGTACACCGCTTTTGTCGGAAACCATGCGGAAAATATCCTTATCATAATAGACGATTCCGAGATCCTCTGACAGAGCCTGTGCGATGTGTGTGGCTCCGGCTCCGCATTCGCGCCCCATGGTGATCGTAAATCTTTTTGACATGTCTCATCCCCTCCTTCTCCTATATGAAATTTGTTGAATTAATGGCAGGATTTATATAATTTATTATAACACAGGACGCCATATTACTGCAATGAGATTCCAAAACTGTTAGCACTCAATTAAAACGAGTGCTAAAAAATCCTTGACTTTTGAAAACAGGGGGATTATAGTATCTTTAAATTCAAAATTTAGAGAAAGGTGTGAGACAAACATGAACGAAAAACAGGGTTCGCTTTCCATTAACAGTGAAAATATTTTCCCGATTATCAAAAAGTGGCTCTATTCTGACCATGATATCTTTTTCCGGGAACTGATCTCGAATGGCTGCGACGCGATCACGAAGCTGAAAAAGCTGGACATGATGGGTGAGTATGCACTGCCGGAGGATTATAAGCCGCAGATTCAGGTGCTGGTCAATCCCGAGGAGAAGACGCTGAAATTTATCGATAATGGTCTTGGGATGACGGCCGACGAGGTCGAGGAGTACATCAACCAGATCGCCTTCTCCGGCGCGACGGATTTCCTCGCACAGTACAAGGATAAGACGAACGAGGACCAGATTATCGGCCATTTCGGACTGGGCTTCTACTCGGCTTTCATGGTGGCCGATGAAGTACACATTGATACGCTCTCTTACAAGGAGGGGGCAGAGGCGGTACACTGGGAGTGCGACGGAGGCACGGAGTTCTCGATGACAGCCGGGCAGAAGACGGGCGTCGGCACAGAGATCACCCTCTTCCTCAATGAGGAGAGTGTTGAGTTCTCCAATGAATATCGTGCGCGCGAGGTCGTCAGCAAGTACTGCTCCTTCATGCCGGTGGAGATCTTCCTCGCGAAGGAGAATGCGGAGCAGGAGTATGAGACGATCGACGAGAGCGACCTGAAGGAGGACGACGTCGTCGTGGAGCGCATCCATGAGGAGGCGAAGACCGAGGAGATCGAGAATGAGGACGGCACGAAGGAAACGAAGGAGATCTCTCCGGCGCGCGACCGCGTGAAGATCAACAAGCGACCGGTTTCCTTAAGCGACACCTCGCCGCTCTGGGCAAAGCATCCGAACGAGTGTACGGAGGAAGAGTACAAAGAGTTTTACCGCAAGGTCTTCCACGATTACAAGGAGCCGCTGTTCTGGATCCACCTGAATATGGATTATCCCTTCAACCTCAAGGGTATCCTCTACTTCCCGAAGATCAACCTGGAGTACGAGTCGGCCGAGGGCGTGATCAAGCTCTACAATAACCAGGTATTTATCGCGGATAATATTAAGGAAGTGATTCCGGAGTTCCTGATGCTCTTAAAGGGTGTGATCGACTGTCCGGATCTGCCGCTGAATGTTTCCAGAAGCGCGCTGCAGAACGACGGCTTTGTGAAGAAGATTTCCGATTATATCACGAAGAAGGTCGCGGATAAGCTGAGTGGCATGTGCAAGACAGACCGCGAGAACTATGAGAAATACTGGGATGACATCAGCCCCTTCATCAAATATGGCTGCATCAAGGATGAGAAATTCTGTGAGCGCATGATGGAATACGTGCTCTTCAAGGATCTGGACGGCAAGTATACGACGATGAGCGAGTATCTGGAAGCGCTGAATGCGGCGGAGAAGGCGGAAGAAGGTGAAGCTGACGAAACCGCGGAGGGCGCAGAAACAGCCGCGGATGAAAAGGATGCAGAAGGCAAAGCGGAAGAGACTGCTGCGGAAAGTGCGGAAGCAGAGTCCGGGCAGGCCGCGGATGAATCCGGTGAGCAGAGCGTGGAGAACGCCGACGGAAGCGATGCTGACGATTCCGATGAGGAGCAGGAGCCGCCGAAGACGACGATCTACTATGTGACTGACGAAGTGCAGCAGAGCCAGTACATCAATATGTTCCGCGAGCAGAGCATGAACGCGGTCGTTCTGAAGGACAATATCGACAGCCCGTTCATCAGCCATCTGGAGGCGAAGAATGAGAAAGTGAAGTTCCAGCGCATCGACGCAGATCTCACGGAATCCATGAAAGAGGAGTCTTCCGAGGAAGAACTGAAGGATGAGGTGGATGCGCTTAGTGCGCTGTTCCGTAAGGCTCTGAACAATGACAAGCTCGAGGTGAAGGTCGAGAAACTGAAGAATGAGAATGTTTCCTCGATGATCACACTCTCCGAGGAGAGCCGCCGGATGCAGGATATGATGAAGATGTACAATATGTACGGGATGGATTCGTCCATGTTCGGAAATGAGACGATGCTCGTGCTCAACGCGAACAATGCGCTTGTAAAGTATCTCTTCGAGAATCCGGAAGGCGAGCACACGAATATGATCTGCGAACAGCTCTACGACCTCGCGATGATCAGCCATGAGCCGCTTGCGCCGGAGGCGATGACAAAGTTTGTCTCCCGCACGAACGAGATCATGCTGCTTCTGACAAAATAATCACAGGACTTCAAACGGGATTTTCTGCTGATGAAAGAATCTCTGGACCATGTCTTCCCAGGCGTGGTCCAGTTTTATGTCCAGCGTGAAGACAGTGAGAGAGGTGCCGGTTGTGCAGGTCAGGATGCGCCTTTCATAGACCACATTCAGGATCAGCCCCCGCACCTGATCCGCGGGAATGGCGACGCCCGACTGTGCCAGTAAGCGTTCGACATTCGAAGGTGAAAGCTGCAGGCTGAAACGAAAAGCAGGCGGTGTTCGTTTTCCCTTAATCAGTGAGAGACAGAAAGGCCGGACTTCGCCCCAGTAAGAGAGCGTGCGCTCACCGAGCTGCTCCTGTTCTTCGGTGCTGTAATAGCTCTTCTGCAGAAAACCGTCGATGTGAAAGGTGTTAAAGGTAGTAACGCTTCCCTCGAGTAGGAGAAAATGGTCAAAGACGTCGCTCAGGAGGAGTTTTTTCATGAAATCTCCGACGTCCACGATCTTAAGAGCGATCATGCAGGTACCTCCGCGATAATAATAATCTTATTATAAAGGATACAGCCTTTTTTTTCCATCTTTTATGAAAAATCGTTAAAAAAAGTATTGCACATAGTGGAATGCTGTGATACTATCATGTGGTATTAAAAACGATGTTAACAAATCAGGAAAATCAAAAAAGGCGGTATCAGTTATGAGTTATCGGATTATTGTGGACAGCTGCGGAGAATTTACGGAAGAAATGAAGCGTGATATGCATTTTGTTCATACTGCGCTGCACCTGGAGATAGAGGGGGAACAGTTCACAGACGACGAGACCTTTGACCGGCAGGTCTTCCTGCGTAAGATGAAGGAGAGTCCGAACTGTCCGAAGTCGGGCTGCCCCTCGCCGGAAGATTATCGGAAGGCTTTTGAAACGGGTGAGCCCGGGAACCGTTACGCGGTAACCCTTTCCGCGGAACTGAGCGGTTCTTACAACAGCGCGGTGCTTGGTCAGAATCTCTATCTGGAAGAGCATCCAGACGCTCATGTCCATGTTTTCAATTCTTGTTCGGCTTCGGTCGGCGAGACATTAATCGCTCTGAAACTCCAGGAGTGTGAGGAGGCAGGCATGGAGTTCCCGGAGACCGTGCGCTGGGTAGATCAGTTCATTCAGGAGCAGAATACCTATTTCGTGCTGGAAACATTGGAAAATCTGCGCAAGAGCGGCAGACTCAGCTCTGTGAAGGCGGTTGTCGCCTCGGCACTGAACATTAAGCCCGTCATGGGAGCAACCCCGCAGGGTACGATCATTCAGCTTGGCCAGGCACGGGGCATGCAGAAGGCACAGCGTGCCATGGTGGAACGAATGGTGGCGGAGCTGGAGAATCCCGCAGAGAAGGTGCTCGGCCTTGTACATTGCAATAACCGTGAGCGGGCGGAGTTTGTGAAGAACGAGATCGAGAAGCTGGTCAAGGTGAAGGATATCATTGTCCTGGAGTCGTCCGGTGTGAGTACGTTGTACGCGGCGCAGGGAGGAATCATCCTGGTGGCGTGAGACGCGTAACATGTGAATAAAATGTTAACAATTTTTAAATACGTAAAAGGCGCGTGTCAGCCCGCCTTTTTTGTGGTATAATGGGCAAATAGGGAGAAAGGGCGGTTGATTATGGTTTACA
>JAJPZP010000199.1:4798-11398 GCA_021204285.1 Lachnospiraceae bacterium
CCGATGAATCATGAGCGGGGGATATGTCTTCGGCCGGCAGGGGTACTGGTCGGGGAGGCAAACCGGTACGAGAGCCATGTGATGCTGCTTCGTGGCGAGCATGTGATGAATTGTAAAAGTCTGATGAGTCTGCTGGCGTTTCCGGTCTGTCCGGGTGATGAGATCCGGATCGAGTGCGATGGCCCTGACGAGGAGCAGGCGCTGGCTGGCGTGACAGCCTATCTTGCAAGCCTCGGGACAGCAGAAATTGAATGAAAAGAGACAGGATGCGGTTTGCGGCAAGAGTCCGGAACTGCATTTTGTTGAAAAAATTCTTGACAGATTTTCCGAAATTTTATATTCTGGACTTGTCTTAAAAACAGATCAGAGGTCGAGATTTCCGACCAAATTACCCTGGTTATTCAGTTCTTATGACACGTTTGACAGCGATGAGGAAGTGAACGAATGGATCTGAGTGAAGATATCTGGATGCTGAGAGAGATCTTTCAGCTTTCAAACCATGCCCTTCTGGGGATGGTGAACCAGCTGTTTGGTACGGCATATGAAGATACGGAGCCGATATGGCGGGAACAGGAAAGCAGAAGTGTATATCTGAGAATCAGCGAGAAGGGACGTTATGTGTTTCAGGTACGCCGGATGGACGGATGTTTTCGGGTCAGCGCGGAGGAACAACGTTATGTGTTTGACTATGAAGGCCGGCTGGATGGGATGGTTATTGAGATTCGCGAACCCCGTATTCTATATTTTGGAAAAGCGGAGGAAGAGCGGCGTGCAACGTTGGAATTCCCGGGAAAGGAGCGGGTTACACTGAAGGTTCATACGCTCGGCCTGGAAGAATACTCGCCGGGAAGGCTGGAAGAACAGGGCCTGATTCTGTTTCTGCCATTTTTGTTTTACAGTTTTGCGGGGAAGCAACGCAGGAGAAAGGAAGAGTGGGAACGTTTCCTGATTCATGATGTTGCCGGAGCCCTGGAACAGGGATTCCGGAAGGGAAGTCTGACAGCCTTCGACCAGCAGCGAATGAAACAGCTTTGCCGTCATATGGCCTGGAAGTTGTTGTGCCGGGAGAGCTGGATGAGCGACGTCGGTAATCAGGAGATGATTTTATATGCGCTGGAGGCGGATATTGATTTTCTTCGCAGAATCAGTGCGTCGGCTCCCCGGTCTGTACGGCCCCCTGGTTCAGCAGGATGATGATATACAGTCGAGCGTAAGATGGCTCCACAGAAGGCCAAAATTCACAGTTTGAACACAGATTTATCAATTTTTTCACACACTTGCCCGGTACAATAAACGCGAAAAATATGAGCGGCTATGCCGCGTACGCTGTGGAACAGTATGAGGAGGATTTTTCTGTGAAGCTACCCAATTTGTCAAAAACCACAAAAGAAGAAAAAGCTGCTCTGAAAGCAGAAAAGAAGGCGAAGAAACAGGCAGCGGAAGCCGAGAAGATGAAGGTGAAGAAGCCGGGGCTTGGATATAGGCTCAAAAAGCACAAAAAACTGCTCATTGTGCTCGGCGTTATTCTTGTCATTGCGGCGGTGCTGGGAATTCGCCAGTATATGCGATACTAGGCCAGACAGACGATGCTCACACAGATGACACAGGTGGAGACCGTGCAGGTGACACAGCAGAACCTGATTGAGTCCATCAGCGTGACCGGGACGATCGCCAGCGCGGACGCCTGGGATGTGTCGACGACCGCATCGGATGTTGAGGTGCTGGAGGTCAACTATGAGGTGGGCGACTATGTGAACGAGGGCGATGTCATCGTCGTGCTCGATACAACGGATCTGGAGCTCAAGCTGACGGAGGCACAGAACAGCCAGGCGCTCAGTGAATACAATGAGAACAAATCGATCGAGAACGCGCAGACGAACTATGATGAGGCCGTGACCGACGGAACGGACGATTATCAGAAGGCACAGGAAAATCTGGAGGATGCGAAGGAAGCGCTCGCAGAGGCGGACGATGATCTGAATGACGCGTATGAAACCTTGAAGAAGCGGGAGAATGCTTATTCAGAGGCAAAGGATGCGCAGACTGCGGCCTACAACGCGTGGCAGGCGGCAGGCGGCACAACGGATCTGGATGAGTACGATGCTTATGAATCGGCCTCTCTTGCAGTGAGCAATGCGGAGAGTGCTTATACGGAGGCGCATCAGCAGTATCTGCAGCTCAAGGAAGTCGACGACAACGCGGTGGACGCTTACGAATCTGCTGTAGAGGCGCTGGAGGATGCATCGACGCAGAATGATCGGAACATTTCCAGCGCTGCGGATTCTCTGGAACAGGCAGAAATGGAACAGAAATACTCCAATGATTCCAGCGACCAGACGATCCAGAATTATCAGGAACAGATTGCGGACTGCACGGTGACAGCGCCGATCTCCGGTGTGATTACGGCGATGAACGTTTCGGTGGGAGATACTTATACGACGGCGGGTTCAACGTTGTTCAGTGTCGCGGATAACGAGAATTTCATTGTGGAAGCCAGCGTGGATGAGTATGACATCAGCAGTATCGAGGAGGGCCAGACAGCGGCGGTGATCGTCGAGGCGATCGGAGAAGACGAGCTGCCGGTGACCGTGTCCTTTGTATCCCCGACCGTGTCCAGTTCCACTATGGGCAGCTCGACCTACTCGATTGAGATCGCACTTGACGACGCCAACACCGATCTGCACATTGGTATGACAGCAAAAGTCAGTATCATCCTGGAGGCGGCCTATGACGTGCTGACCGTGCCCTACGACTGCATTACGACAGATGAGGATGGCAACTCCTGGGTGACGATCGACCAGAATGGCGAAGAGGTCGCGGTACAGGTCGAGACCGGTATGGAGGGCGACTACTATACTGAAATCTCCGGCGATGGCATCGACGAGACGACGATGGTCTATTACAACACGATGATGGTGAATAATGAGGCTACCAGTTCCTCTTCTGACAGCTCCGACGCGTCCTTTAACTTTAACATGGGCGGCGGCATGACCGGCGGAGGAATGACCGGCGGCGGAGGCGGCATGCCCAGCGGCGGAGGCGGTATGGGCGGCGGCTTTTAGTTCGGAGGTGTCGTATGGCTGAAAATGAGAGAGAAGTAATCATAGATCTTCGCGGCATTGTGAAGCGCTTCTATATCGGCATGCCGAATGAACTGGAGATCCTGCATGGCATTGATCTGCAGGTTCGCGACGGGGAGTTTGTCTCCATCGTGGGCGAGTCCGGTTCCGGAAAATCGACGATGATGAATATCATCGGGATTCTGGACCGGCCGACGGAAGGCGAGTACACACTCGAGGGCGTGGATGTTGCGCGGGCGAAGGATAAGGATCTTTCGCTCATCAGGAACAAGAAAATAGGCTTTGTTTTTCAAACCTACAATCTGATCAGCCGCACCAGCGCAATCAAGAATGTGGAACTTCCGATGCTGTACGCCGGTATAGGAAGGAAGGAGCGCCATGAGCGCGCGAAGGAGCTGCTGGCGATGGTTGGCATGGCGGAGCGCATGAGTCACAGCCCGGATGAGCTCTCCGGTGGACAGAAGCAGCGCGTGGCGATCGCGCGGGCCATGGGGAACGATCCCTCTATTATTCTGGCAGATGAGCCGACCGGCGCTCTGGATTCCCAGACGGGACGCATGGTCATGGATATTTTTCACAAACTGAATGAAGAGCAGGGAAAAACGATCGTGCTGATCACGCACTCTCAGGAACTTGCGGAGGAGACACAGCGCATCGTGACGCTCAAGGATGGACGGATCATCGGCGAGAGGAGGGGTTCCGGATGCTGATCGGCGAAAATATTATGCTGGCCCTGAACGGCCTGCGCGCGAATAAGATGCGTTCCATGCTGACAATGCTCGGTATTATTATCGGTATCGCGGCGGTGATCGCGATCATGACACTGGGCGACTCAATCAGCGGTTCAGTGACAGACTCCATGTCTTCCATGGGCGCCAATAATATCACACTCGGCGTCTCTCAGAAGAGCACGACGGAGGAGACGACGGAGAGTGGTCTGACTTTCTCCTCGGGACCGCGTTTTACGGTCATGCAGGATGACGACTACATCTCAGATGAGATGCTTGACGACCTGATGGAACGTTATTCGGACTACATCGACGGCTATGTACTGGAGGAGTCTGTCGGGAGCGGCACAGCGCAGGACGGGGATCTCTATGCCTATGTGTCAGCAACGGGACTCAACGCGGATGGTATCGAAAATGAGGAACTGAACATCCTGGCCGGCCGGACGCTGACGGAGCAGGATCAGACGGAGGGCAGGAAGGTCTGCCTGGTGTCGGACCTCTTTGTGGACAATATGTTTGACAGCAACAATATGTCGGCGATCGGACAGACGGTCGACGTACTTTTCAGCGATCGCTATTATACCTATACGATTGTGGGCGTCTACGAGTACGAGAGTACGTTCTCGTCCTCCTCGGATGAGGACACGGAGACGACGCTCTATCTGCCGCTTCTGACGGCCAGAGACCAGAACCATACAACGACGGGCTACAGCCAGCTCACCCTGCTGATGAATACAAGCTCAGACGTCAACACGAGCGATTTCTGCGATACGCTGGAGACTTATCTGAACAATCGGTATTATGCGGAAAATGAGAGCTACGAGATCAGCGCGACAAGCCTGGAGTCTGTGGTGGAGAGCCTGACGGAGATGCTCTCGACGATCACCCTGGCCATCTCGGCGATCGCGGCGATTTCCCTGCTGGTAGGCGGTATCGGCGTCATGAATATCATGCTCGTGTCCATCACAGAGCGGACGCGTGAGATTGGTACCCGTAAGGCACTGGGCGCGACGAACGGGTCGATCCGCTTCCAGTTTATCGTGGAGGCGATCGTGCTCTGTATCGTCGGCGGCATCATCGGTATTATCCTGGGGATTGCCCTTGCGACGGTGGCCATGAACTTCATGGGCTATTCGGTTACACCGTCCGTGACAGGCATTATCATATCGGTCAGCTTCTCGATTTTCATCGGCGTGTTCTTCGGCTATTATCCGGCGAACAAGGCGGCAAAGCTGAACCCGATCGACGCGCTGCGCTACGAATAAGCGGTTGAATCAGGTCTGTTTTTGTGGTATGCTGAAGCTGGAGGTGCTTTATGAGGATAAGTCGCAGAGAACTATGCGTTATCATATTGGCAGTGGCGCTGGCAGCGGGTTTTTCTGTCTCGGCGTCCAGCATCACCAGCATCCAGAAGCAGAAGGAACAGAACGAACAGGCGCTGTCGGAGATTCAGTCTGAGATCAGCAGCCTTGAGAGTCAGAAGAGCGAGCTCAGTAGTGAGGTCAGTAGTCTGAGTGATGAGCTGACGGAGATGATTCTGAACATTTCCGTGCTGGAGAGCGATCTTGATGATAAAGAGGTTGAGATCGAAGAGGCACAGGAGGACTATGAGGAAGCCAAAGCCACTGAGGAGAAGCACTACGAGTCCATGAAGCTCCGTATCCAGTATTTATACGAGGCGGGGCAGGAAAGCTATGTGGAGATGCTGCTGACTTCGGACAGCATCGCGGAACTGATCAATAAGGTAGATTACGCGGAGGAACTCCAGGAATATGACCGGAGGCTTCTGGAAGAATATCAGGAGGCGAAGGAGACTGTGGTCGCGCTGCAGGAGCAGCTTGAAGAAGAAAAAGCCGAACTTCTTGAGATGGAGGAACAGCTCGAGGAGGATAAAGCCAGTCTTGAGATGCTGATTGCTGAGAAGGAGAGCGAAATTGAGGATTTTGACAGTCAGCTGAGCGCGGCACAGACAAAGGCCAGCGAGTATCAGCAGAAGATCAAGGAGCAGGCGGCGCAGATCAAAAAATTGCAGCAGGAGGCGCAGAAGGCGTCCACTTCGACTTCCTCGAGCAGCAGTTCTTCGACCAGTTCGAGTTCGAGCAGTTCGAGCAGCAGCTCTGCAAGCGTGTCCGGGGGGACAGGTCTTGGTGCATCGATCGCTTCTTATGGCCTGAAATTTGTCGGGAATCCCTATGTATATGGCGGGAACAGCCTGACGAACGGCACAGACTGTTCCGGTTTTGTTTATCTTGTGCATGCAAATTTTGGAATTTCAGTTCCGCGTAGCTCCAGTGCGCTGGCGTCAGGCGGCACAGCAGTCAGTGACGCAGACAAACAGCCGGGCGATGTGATCTGCTATTATGGACATGTAGGTATTTATATAGGAAATAATCAGCTCGTACATGCCAGTACGGAAAGCACCGGTATCAAGGTTAGTAACATGTATTATCGAACGATTCGCTGTATTCGGAGATACTGGTAAAAAAATGTGTTTGACAAAAGAGCTGTGTGTGTTTATTATGGTAATCGGTATATTTTTGTATACCGGCTACTTTTTTCATAAACAGAAGTATAGAAGGAGGAAAACATTATGAAAAAGTTACTTTGTCTCATGTTGACGGCAGTGGTTGCGTTCTCTGCTGTTGCATGCGGAAGCTCCAGCTCGTCTGAGACGACGGAGAGTGAGAGCACGGAGACCACGGATTCGGAGGAGAGTACCGCGGACAGTGGTGAGACCTTCAAGAGTGGGGTGATTGGCCCGAGGCCCGCCGATTACGCCCAGTATGGACTTT
>JAJPZP010000200.1:0-2198 GCA_021204285.1 Lachnospiraceae bacterium
AAACGGATTATAGCTTTGATTCTGATTCTGGCAATGACGATGGGCAATTCCACCGTCTCATTTGCGGTAGAAGATACGACAGATACTTCCGGTGAGATACAGTCATCGCAGGAAGAAAGCACAGATGGTGAAGAATCAGCAGAAGATGAAGAAAGCGACACATCTCAGGACAGCAGCGGATCAGGCAGTGAAAGCGATGGAACTGACCAGAGTGCGTCCGGAAGCGGAAGTGATGAGAGCGGCGACAGCGGAAGTACAGATGGCGGGTCGGATACCGGAACAGGCGAAGGCAGCGACGAAGAGGAAGATGGCAGCAGCGAATCCGGTGAGAGTACGGATGAGGATGAAAACACCGGCGACGAGAGTGAAGAAGGCGAAAGCGAATCAGATTCGACAGACAGTGAGGAAGGTCTGAAAGCAGTCTCTGAGGATACAGAGGAAGCAGAAAGCTCTGAAGAAGAGGAGCAGGACGAAACGTCGGCAACGACCGTCTCAGATGAACTGTATCTGTCAGGAAGTTCCTGGCTGAGCGATGATTCTCTGCTATCGTCAAGGAAAGCCGCGATTGAGGAAGGATCCTTCCGCTCACAGATTGAGGACGATGAGATCGCCCTCTCATTTTATGATGTGATGGAAGAGTTTTATGCGGTGGAACAGGCCTCAGGAGAAGTGGATGTGAGCTTCTCTTCTGTACTGAGCTTTAAAGCCGAGCTGGATGAAGATGGGGCACTGGTTTCCGACAGTACCTACGAAATGGTCTGCGAAGACCTTTCCGACAGCCTGAGTAAGGCTTTTCATGCGTTCTGGCAGGATTATCCGGAGGTATTCTGGATTGAGAGCGTGGGCATACAGTATGAAGTCACAGTATCGGAAGGAATTGGGACGATCGAGGGTGCCACACTGGTTCCCGTGGAGTATGAGGGTGCATATGCCGGGCTGGGGACTTACTGGTCGACGGTGGAAGCCGTGAATGCGGAGTTATATGAAGATGGAATCTCAAGTTTCCGGCTGATACAGCGGATTCATGATTATCTCTGTGAGAATCTGAGTTATGACTCGTCGATCACAGATGGATTTTTACATACTTCGGCGGCTGTGTTTCTTGGCAATGAGACCGTTTCCGGGGAGAGTTATGCGAAGGCGTTTAAGGTACTCTGTGATGAGATGGGAATCCCCTGTGTCCTGGTTTCCGGCATGGCGGGGAGCGGTGGCACGCTGAATGCCCATATGTGGAACTATGTGCGCCTGGAGGATGGTGGAGAATGGTATCTGATTGATGCTGCTCTGGATGACCAGGATGAGATTTCCTATGATTATTTCCTGGCGGGCGGCTCTGCTCTGAATACGGATGGAGAGAAACTTTCCGCGACGCATGTACCGGTTTCCGTCGCTACGGGTGTGGAGGACTTCTGTTTTGTTTATCCGACGCTCACAGCTGTGGATGAAAAATCGTATCCGGTGCGGGCCTACGTACTTGAAGAGAATGAAAATGGAGATTTCAAAAGCACGCCGCTGGGTTACTATACGACGCTCGACGAGGCGAAGTATGCGATCGTGGAGGAGAGTCGGTCCGGTGCGGACAGCTTCCGCCTGGAGCTGCGCAATGATGTGGAGCTTTCCGGGGATGCATTGAGCTTTCCGTCAACGGTAAGCTATGTAGATCTGGATCTGAATGGACATACGCTTCAGGTGACGGCGGATGCGACGTTGCAGGCAAATCTGTACGATGATTCTTCAGACAAAGCGGGACGTTTAAAGGTAGAAAAGGATGTCACGCTGTCCCTTCTTGCGCTTGATGCACAGGAGGAACTGAGCATTGATGTATCAACGTTAAGCTTTGACAGCTCTTCCACCGGTGGGGGACTCTCTCTTGGAGAATCCGTTACCCTGAATGTAAGCGATCTGTCCGTGGCGGGCACACTCACGGCTGCGGCCGGCAGTGCACTGAATGTGACGGGAACGGCCTCCCTTACGAAGGTGTCGGTTATAGAGGGCGTGGAAGACGCATGCTTTCAGATAAATCTGTGTGAAACGCTGGACGAAGAGGGAAATACGCTTTCCCTGGGTTCCCTGTCGATCTCGGGCACCCTGACGAAGGAGAGCAGTCTGGATTATGCGATCAGCATGGGAAAATGGCAGATCGCCGCAGATGGCACAAAGACGGAGCTCACCTTCGATGCGGAGGAAGTGTAGACATG
>JAJPZP010000200.1:2208-11376 GCA_021204285.1 Lachnospiraceae bacterium
TCACGCAGACGGACTCCAAAATTCCCGCGGAATATTTTATGCTCTCCAGTAATCCGGGCCAGAAGCTCTGTGTGATACGTTCCGGCAATCAGCTGATTGCGCGGGGCGTGGCGGTTCGCGTTACCTACAACGGCATGAGCAGGGATTACACGACTTTTGATCTGGCTGTCAGCGGCATCAGTTCTGATTTCGGGTCAAAAACGGGTAGCTACACCTTCACATTTGCGAGTAACGCAGCGATGACAAAGAATGTGACGCTGCCGACCTGTGTGACGGAACTGATTCTGACTACGGATGCGGAAGAAAATGAGGACGGAACGCTCGCTTATTCTTATGCTGAGTTTGATCTTAAGGCTTATACGCTTTCTTCATCAAAAGCGACTGTGACACTGCATGAGGGCCTCAGCCTGGTAAATTCAGGATCAAAAAATGCTACGCTGAGTCTGACCGTGACGCCGTCTTCCGGGAAATACTCCTTTAAGGTTACTACACTGGAGGAGGGAGAGACCCTTTCGGCCGATTACAGTGACTGTGACAGCACGCTGCTTCTTGACGGCGTGAATATCACAGCGAGCAATGGTTCTGTCCTGCTGGCAGATGAGGGAACCAGTGCCTATACTCTGGACTCTGTTATCACGACAAAACAGCTGTATGTGAATTCCGGAAGCTGGGCGATCAGCACGGTATCCGGTTCCATCGAAAACAGCGGAACGCTGCGTGTGGATACCGCGAAGACGATCTCGACCCTGGATAACAAGAGCGGTGCAGTTTTTGTCTGTGGTACCTTTGTGCAGTCCAGCAGCGGAAAGACCTGTCTGGAGGCAGAGTCCACTTTTGTGGTGGAACAGTCTGCAACGATTTATAATACCGTGCTCGGCGGACAGAACGGCGGGACGGCAGGCGACGCTCATTTCTATCAGTACGAGGGCGCGTCGGTATCCTTCCTGACGAAGGTGTCGCAGACAAATTCGGAGGTTTACTTAAGCTGCGGGATTGTCGCGCTTGACGAAGACGGGAATCCGATCCTGGATGAGGAAGATGGTTCCTATACGGTAGCTGCAGCGGAAGCCCGTTCGACGCTTTTTACCACAAAGATTTCCAGCTTTCCGGTTTCATACTGCAAGGTGGAGCAGCCGGAGGACAATGCAGATTATACGCTTGTCTATCAGAATGGCCAGAAGATCTGTGTGGGCGGTGAGTGGATTTCCATTTATGCGCAAAATACAAACGGGAGCGAGACGCTGCTCGGTTCCTTTACCCGCTGGACCGATGCCCAGTCTTATCTGAATACGCTTTCCAATACATCCACGTATTACATTGTGGAACTTTCTGAAGACGTGATTGTTGAAGAAAGTCTGACCATGCCTTCGAAAGTGGGTGGCCTGATTTTCCGTGGAAAGAGCGAGGACAGCAGAGTCGTATTTTCCTTTGTGGGGAATCTGACCTTGTCAGTGAACACGACTTTTGAAAATATCGAGCTGCAGCCGACAAAGTACAACAGTTCCACAGGTTCCTATGATAAGTATGCCAGCGTGATCACGCTGAACGGAAAAAATCTGACACTTACAAATGTAAAGGCGGAAAAGGGATATATTGACTATATAAAGGGAACCACAGCCTCTGCCCTTACTGTGACAGATTCGGAACTGTACACCACCAGATATCTGACCACGATCGGGACTGTGAATGTAACAGATTCGGAGTTTACAGTTGGTACGAGCCTTAGCTGGAACGGCTCCGCGATTGCGTCGGTGACTTATCTGAATCTGACGGGTTCTACCGTTTCGGCACAGGGTTCCGTCGCTGTCACCAATACGCTGACGATGGAGAATTCCACACTGGATACGAACGGCAAAATGAGCCTGGTGAATGTAGTATCCAATGATGCGAACAATGTGATTGGCTATGGCGGAAATATCTCCACAAAAATTCTGACGATCACAGGAACCGTGACATCGGATAAACTGACTGGTCAGGTGGATGTAGAGGTTACGGAAGGTGCGGCGATGACTGCAGAAACCGGTGAATATCCGTCCGTGCGCAAAGCCGCGCTGAGCCTTATCGTGTACTCGCTGGCAGACGAGGGCGGTGAAGGATACAGTGACGGCGCGACCCTCTTAAATGCCACGAAGGCTTCTGCCAGCTGGTTTGTCATCGGAAAAACGATTACGGAAGAAGAGGATACGGAGACGGTCTCCGTACAGTATACGACCTATAAAGATGGAACGGTTATCCGCTGCGGAGATACAACCATTGGAGCGGCTGTCGTTCTGTATTCCCTTGATACGGATGGAAGCTACCTGACGGACGGCGGCTTTGCCACACTGCAGGAGGCCTTCTCGGAGATTGACCGTCTGGCGGACACTGGCGCGGAGTATAAGATCACAATACAGGATGATACGGCTGATGTTGTGACGAAAACGGGCACCAACCTGACATTCCCGACGAAGACGGCGGGCGTTCTTATCGCTGCGGCAGACGGAGTGGATAAGACGATTTATTTTAACTCTTCCATTACGCTGAAGAGTGACGTGACTCTGGAAAATATTACCCTGTCGCCGAAGAGCTCTGCTACGATTGCGCTGAACGCCTAGTCGCTCACACTTAATAACTGTTCCGTGGCGAAAGATAAAAAAATCACGTCAATATCCGGATCAGGCGTGAGTGGGGCGTCTTCCCTTCTTATTTCCGGCAGTGATCTGACGGTGGCCGGAACCGTGTCGGGCGTAGGAACGGTCAGTCTGAGCGGGGTGACTCTTACCGCGCAGAGTACCGTCAATATTGGAAATCTTTATGCGCAGACAGGAGAGGAAGCACTGATCGGTTATGCGACTGTCACGCGCAAAAACGGTGTCGTCACTGCAGTCTCGACCAGCATGACGATCAACGGGGATGTGTACGCCCAGAATGGCGTAACGCTGGGGCTTCTTGAGAAGGTAAGCGGAGAATATATACCTTTGGAACTGCTGGCGGACGATATGACAAATCTCAGCGGCTCCGGTGTCAATATTGCCAGGGCACTGAAGGTATCCACTGCGCAGATTTCCGTGATGACAGGGGCGGACGGGGCGACCTCTGACGCTCTGATCAAGTCTTCCGGCTATCTGACCTATACGACGACCACCCCGGGCGTCCTTCTGTCCTATACGGATGCGGACGGCAGGTCAATGCAGACGCGTTGCCTGACGATTGCCCAGGCCTCGACAGAGATCAACAATCTGAAGACAAAGCGCGATTATACGATGGATCTTCAGGAAGCGATCACAAATATCAGCCTGTCCTCACCAGGGGCACTCACGATGCCGTCGGCTTCCTATGTAAGCAGTCTTCTGATCGACGGAACACAGCTGGCAGCGGACGATGATTCGGATGATTCTGAGGCAGAAGAAATCCTGGAATCGGTCACGACAGTATACTTTACGGGCAGTATAACGCTCAGTGCAAATACGACGCTGAAAAATATAGACCTTGTTCAGATGGTAAAATCCGGTTCGGTCTACTATACGACTGCGGATAAATATAATGACATGCCGCCGGTTATGACGTTTGCTGTCGGAGCCTATACGCTGTCAGTGGAAGGAGACGTGATCTTCCATACGCCGCTTTCTCTTACGGGCAGCAGCAAGGGAACACTGAGCATAACGACCGGTTCCCGCCTGTTTACCGAGACGAACGGGAATATCTTAAATGAAGCCGGGGAAGAAGAGAGTCTGATCTGCGGCTCTGTGACAAGCTTTGCCGGGATCAGTGTAAAGAGTGGACAGTCACTCATTTTAAAAGAGTATACGACAAATGGAAAAAGCTATACAGCCCCGAGTCTGAGCGCCACAACGCTGAACAATAAGGGTGTGATTGAGCTGCACAGTCATCTGGCGAAGAATTACGCGGCATCCGTCACATTTGCAAACGCAGTGTTCCTGAACGGGACGCTTGACGTGGAAGGCAGTGCGACCTTCACCAATCTGACATTGTCCGGGGAGACAGAGATTACGGTTGATAAGACCTTTAATGTTACAGGCACACTGACCAGTACGACATCGGAAGCTTATCTTTATACCAGACGGCAGGGTGCAAATAAAGCGCCGTATCTGAATGTGTCAGGAACGGTGGTTCTGCAGGATGACAGCTCTGACCGGATCCATGTAGGTGTCTATCCGGTGGTGACCGACACAGACAGTGAAGTCCCTGTGACACTGACAGGCTCTCCGTCCGCGACCGGTCAGCTCCTGACCGCAAAAAGTGCCACTGCCGACAAATTCCTTCCGTGGGAGGAAAATGTGGGCATGTGCGATGAATACAGCGCGGAGGCGACAGATGGATATATCCTGAAAAAATCAGGAACAGCAATCTATGTCTATCAGAGTGATGAGATTGTCATTGCTCTTTGTGAAGGTGACCTGTCCGGGATGAGCCTGGCGGATGCGGAAACAGCAGGAGCAGTGCTTGACTATTATCCCAGCTTCTCCGATGCCGTAACAGCGCTCAACACGCTGAAGGATTCCTCAGTGATCTATACGCTGATGCTGCTCCAGGATGTGGGGAGTACCACCTCGCCGGTGTCGATTACAATGCCAACCTATGCGAAAGAAGTCTTCATCACCAGTCAGGAGGATTCGGAAGGAAAGGCAAAAGGAATCTATTATACGAATACGATCACATTAAAATGCGCGACGGTGTTTGACGATGTGATCTTTGCACCGATGAAGTCGAAGAACACCGGGACCTCGCTGGGCTTCTCCACCGGTGTCTATGATCTGATGCTGAAAGATGTGGAGGTAAGCAGTGCCCTGTCCGGCATGGCGCTCAGTTCGATTGCGGGCAACGCGAAGCAGACCACGACGCTGGACAGCGCAGGGCTTTCCCTGACCGGAAATGTGCAGAATTCCCTTTCCCTTATGATCTGCCAGGATACGGAGATCAAGGGTGTGGTATCCACCACAAATCTCTGTCTGGAGGGCGGCGTCACACTGACAACGGGCAGTACGGTGACGCTCACAAACGTGCAGAATAACGGTGATGAGATGAACGCGCTCGTCTATGGCAAGACGGCGAAAAATGTCACTTATCTGACGATCAGTGGCAATGTGGAAGGTACAAATAAGAATCCGCTGGCACTGAATCTGTGCTCTGACGCGACGGCAGAGGATCTGCTTCTTACCATGGATTCCAGCGGCCTGAAGACCAGTCTGACCGAGGCGAAGAAGCTGGCGAATATCACGAAGGCGCCCACCTCCTCGTTTACGCTCCTGCTGGACGGCGAGTCACTGGATAATCTGGCGACCGCTTATGTTGCGGACAATACGGATGAAGACAGTACGACGGAGACTGTGAGCAAAAATTATTATCTGGTGAAAGCGAACAAGGCGATCTATCTGACTGACGATGAGATGCCTGCGGCGGTCACACTGGCCTATGAGGACGAGTCGGAGAATGAAGTCTGGACGCTGTGCCTGGACTGGGCTCAGGCGGTAAACGAAATCGCGGCGCTTGCGGATGTGTCGATGGATTATAGCATATACCTCGATGAAGATGTTCTGGATACGAACATCACAGACAGCAGTCTCTACAGTACGCTCAGCATGCCGGCCAGCAATAAGGCAGGGTCTGTGACGGTGTGTCCGGCGGATGAGGAGTCGGATGAGGACAGTGAAGAGACGCAGGAGCGGACGACGATTCAGTTCTATGGAAACATCACCGCTTATGGAAATCTGACACTGCAGGATATTGAGCTTAAACCTACGCGCAGTGCCTCTGTTGCGACGACAGCGGTTGATTTCAAGATCTCCGTGACGAAATCGAATGCCGGTGCATCCCTGACGCTTGAAAATGTCTGCACCTGGACAGATGACAACTGGGAAAACGGTGACACGGAGACTACGGGATTCATCAGTCAGATCACAGGAACGAGCAACGTCACAGATGTGACGCTGATTGACTGTGACCTGCGTCTGAAGACCGGTTTCAGCAGCATCGGAGACCTGGCGCTTCAGGATACGACGCTTACGACCTGTGGTGCGACGACCATCTACGATCTGACTTTGACAGGGGAGACTTCCTGGGATGCCCTGGGAAAAACATCTGTTGCGAACATAGACAGCTCTGCTATGACAGGTGGATATCTGGGAAGTAAACAGACCTCGGCACTGCTTTCGCAGATGACGATTACAGGGACGGTTTCCGACCCGTTACTTTTCCGTATGGCCACGGCCGCATGCTCGACAAATGCAGTCGCGTACCTGGATACTTATAACAATGTAATGCTTGCCACAGCACTCAAAGCGGATGCTGATATGTTTATCGCCGAGCCTTACGGCGAATGGCAGGCAGATGAAACGGAAGACAACGCAGATGATGCAACGGCCAGCGCCACGTACAGCGCAGTTGTGACCGGAAATGATGATCTTTTAGCGGAAAACTGGATTGCCTATAAGAACAGCAGCGGTTATATCTATAATGGTGATATTCATGATATGGCTGTCAGTATCACAAAAGGGGATTCTGTGTCCTATGCGACTTCCTTCTACGAGGCGGTATCGATCATCAACAATGCGGCGGATACAGCGGCAGATTATACGATTCAGTTCCTGAGTACGGAAACGGCTGACGACGGCTATGTCTATGTTGGAACCGCCAAAAATGGCGCATACGGATCTCTGACACTTCCGACAAAGGCGGCCTCTGTGACGATCTGCGGCGCTTTGTCTGTGTCTTCGTCCGGTGAAACGGCCGATGAGGCGTCCAGTGAACCGTGCACCATATTCTGCTATACCGGTACGATGACGCCACGCTGTAAAGTGACATTTGAAAACATCCTGTTAACCGAGGGTTCATACAACAGCAAAACGGGCGTATTTACGCCGTCCTATTCGGTGACACCTGTGTTTGGCAGTTACAATTATGAGCTGACGTTTGCGGATACAGCTGAGACGCTCACGAATGGGGCAGAGACGGACGGAACCATTAAGGATGCAGATCTGATATTCAGTTATATCAGCGGTTCGAAGGGTTCGTTGACCGTGGAAAACAGAGAGGTCTATGTGAAAAAGTATGTGTCGGTGCCGACGCTCAGCCTCGTTGACGCATCCACGCTGTCAGCTGCCAGCTATGCAGTGGTTACAAATCTTCGGCTTGAGGATGCGGATCTTGGCGCGGACTCCTACATTACGGTGACCAACCTGACGGTGGAGGGCAGTTCTGCGCTTACCACTTACAAGGCGATGAAACTGACGACGCTGGCCGGGGAAGGGAGCGATGCGGTCATTCGTCTGAACTCCGGCTTTACGACGATCACGAAATCGACACAACGGGCAACGACACAGCTTACCATATCAGGCAATATCAGTGATGTTTCCGTGGAAATTGCGCCTTATATGTATGATCTGAGTACGAAAACCTATCATGCCATGACCTCAACGGAGGCAGCCACGCTGAATATCAGTGAGGGCAAGACACTGACATCCTATGACAAGATTGCGGTGCTGACAAAAGCTGCGGCCTCTGACATTACGGTGCTGATGGATGATGGAGAAGGTGGATTCACGCAGGCGGCTTACGAAGAGGATGATGGGGAGACAGCGGCATACACCCTTTATAAGTATGAGGGCGGACTTTACATGACGAATCAGCAGATGGAAGTACGTCTGGTTGGATATAAGGACAGTGACAGAACGGAGTCCTTCTATCAGGCCGACTTTCTTAGCTGGGATCAGGCAGTAAAGGAGATC
Organism: Lachnospiraceae bacterium; assembly: GCA_021204285.1. Classification (GTDB taxonomy): domain Bacteria; phylum Bacillota; class Clostridia; order Lachnospirales; family Lachnospiraceae; genus Hominiventricola. The sequence continues at coordinate 9,933 of JAJPZP010000200.1, forward strand.
GACCGCATTGCGGATACTACGGTTTACTATGATATGCTGCTTATGACGGATGCAGGCGGTCCGACGACAGCCTCCTCGCCGCTGGGCACTGTTTCCATGCCGACGAAGGCTGCTGCAGTGTGTATTGCGCCATATGCGGAAGAAACGGAAGAGACGACGGATGAAGATGGCCATGAGTACAGTACGGAGGAGACGACAGACAGCCGTTATCTTTTCTTTACCGGCACGACCTTCACGATACGCTGCGACACGACCTTTGATAATGTGGGTCTGATTGCCGTGAAGAAGACAACCGTCTCCGGTGTGACGAGTTATAGTTCTACGACATTTAACATTACAGGAAACAACTGGGATCTTGTAATCAAGGCAATGCCTGCCAGCGCCGTTACAGAGAATGGAACGGAGTATGAATGCCTGATGGGAACCGTTAATGGCGGCACAAAAGGCAGCTTTACTTTCTACGAGGGAAGTTCGGAAACGACACTGACAACACCTGCGACAAAACTGACGAACTATGGCACGGTGGAGTTTTACAATGACTATGCGAATACGGAGGGACTTACGATCTCCGGCAGTGTCAGTGGCATTACCAACCTGATTCTGCATGAAAATGTGGAACTTTCGGTGCCAGCGGGCGCGTTGACAGCGACCAATCTGTCGATTACGGACAGCAGCCTGAACGCAAAAAATATCACGAGTACTGGTGCGGTAAGTTTACAGAGCGCGAAGATTTCCGCGGGAACCACGACGGTGGGTGACGGCGTGATCAAGCTGGGAACCGTCGTGTGCCTGGATGATGACAATCAGATTTTCGCAAAACAGAGCAGCAGCGGTACAAGCCAGCTCACCATTACCGGTTATGTGTCTTACGATGGAGAGGAGGCAGTCGGCGAAACGGGCGCAGCGATAGAAGTGGGACTGTACTACAATAACAGTACCTCCAGATTTGCGCAGCTCTATGATGGCATGACACTTCTGACCGCATCGAAGGCTTCCGCTTCCTGGTTCAGGCCTTACTATACGACGACAACCACGTCGACGATAAAGGACGGGGATGGAAACGAGACGACTTCGACGACAGAAAATGCCGGTATGGGTTCGGAGACCGAGGGATACGAGCTTGTGAAATCCGGAAGCGTTATTAGATACGCAAACGGCTCAGATATGGAAGTATGCCTGTATTATCTGGAGACAGTGGACGGAGAGACGACAGTGCTTTCCAGTACACTATTTGCCACCTTTGAGGAAGCAGTGACAGAGATCAACAACCTGAGCCGTTACCGTACGGGCACAAAGGTTTATGAGGATTACGAGATTGCGCTTCTGAGGGATGTTGAAATCGGAAATACCGCAAACAACGGTTCCTACATTTAAATGACGCTCCCGACGAAGGAAGGAAATGTAAGAATATACAGTGGCGGCAGCGAGACATATACCATTTACT
>JAJPZP010000211.1 GCA_021204285.1 Lachnospiraceae bacterium
GTACCAAGTCGCTAACGCGACGGCTAGCCTTGGATATAAATTTTTCTGCTATTTCTTAAAATAAAAGTGGCAGTTTTTTTGTATATGTTTTATTGTTGAATTACCCCTAACGCAACGATAAACACACAAATCAACTGCCTATGCTTATGTTACCATGGATTTCAAAACTCAACAACCTCATATCTGATTTTTTTATCCGTCCACCACCTTTGTATTGCCCTGCGTTATTTTTCTGTTCCCTCAAAGCAAACATTCAAAGGAGCTCTTATTATGGACGATTATTTAACCGTTTTTCGGGAAATGATTTCCCTGCGTGGCCTCACCGACCACACCCTGATAAGCTATTGCACTTATATCCGTGCTTATCTTGACTATCTTTCTTCTGTCCTCTGTAAATCCCCAGAGGATGTCTCCTGGGCGGAACTGCGTGACTTTGTCCGCTGGCTCCAGCGCTCCAGAAATCTCTCCGACCGCACCATTAACCATGCCATATCCCAACTGCGTTTTTTCACCCTGTATGTCCTGCATAAGCCCTGGGATGATACTCAGCTCCCCATGCGCAGGTTTGATGAATATCTTCCTTTTGTACCTTCCCGGCAGGAAGTAGCTGCCCTGATCGAAGCTATGCCAGACCTGAAGCTGAAAGCCATGACGGCACTCATGTATTCTTCCGGCCTGCGCATTGGCGAACTCTGCCATCTCCGCTATGAGGATATCGAGCGCAAAAACATGCGCATCCATATCCGCCATGGCAAAAACCGCTCTGACCGTTATGCCATCCTTTCCACTAATGCACTTGATATCCTCACGCAGTACTGGTTCGCTTTTGGGAAACCCATGGGTTGGCTTTTCCCGAAGCAGTGGGATTCATCCCGCCCCATTGACACGTTCTTCCTCTCTCGGCACATCCATGCCGTAGAACGCTCCCTCGGCTGGCCGGAGCGCATTACCTGCCATTCCCTCCGCCACGCCTTTGGCACCCACCTCTACGAGGATGGAACGGACCTTCTCACCATTAAAGCCCTGCTCGGGCATAAATCTCTGAATTCCACCACGATTTATGTCCATCTTGCCGGGAATGGTATCGGCAAGGCTGTCAGCCCCTTCGACCATCCCGCCACAGGGAGGTGTTCCTGATGCAGAGCAGGATCCAGCAGATATTTTCCTATGGCTGGCATGATTTCTGCCAGTTCTTCCAACCATCCGGTGTTCAGCAAAAGGCTGCCCATTCCATCATGCAGTGCAAATCCGGCGCCCTCGGCTGCAACATCAGCATCTGCGGGGAATGCGGCCACCAGGAATTCCACAATAATTCCTGCAGGAACCGCAACTGCCCGAACTGCCAGGCCATCCTTAAGGAAGTCTGGGGCGACGCCAGAAAATCGGAAGTCATTGACACCTCTTACTTCCATGTGGTCTTTACCGTCCCTGCAGAGCTGAACCCTTTGTTTTATGCCAACCAGAAACCGCTCTATTCCCTTTTGCACCGCTGTGCTTCCGAAACGCTTCTGGAGCTCGCCGCCGACCGGAAATACCTTGGGGCTACCCCTGGCATTATCCAGGTCCTGCACACCTGGGGACAGACCCTGAATTACCACCCGCATATCCACTGCATTGTCACCGGCGGCGGGCTGACAAAAGACCGGAAACTCCGAAAATCCGGGAATGGGTTTTTTATCCCTGTCAAAGTGCTCGGCAGAAAATTCCGCGGGAAGTTCCTCGCTTATCTCCAGAAAATGGCCGTTTCGCAGGAACTCCTGTTTTCAAAATCCTGTGGAAAGCTGCGCAATTCCTATGCCTGGAGTGAATTCCGCGATTCCCTGTACCATAAAGACTGGTGCCCTTACATCAAGGAAACCTTCAACGGCTTTGGCAATGCCATTGAATACCTGGGGCGTTACACCCACCGTATCGCCATCACCAACTCCCGCATCCAGAATGTTTCCCCGACCCATGTGTCTTTCTCGGCCAGGGATTATAAGAGCGGTGAAACAACAACGATTACCATCGAAAATAAAGAGTTTATCCGTCGGCTGATGATGCATGTGCTGCCCCATGGTTTCCAGAAAATCCGTTATTATGGTTTCCTGAATAACCGTTGCAAGAAGGAAAACCTAAAGGTCATTGCCAGAATACAGGGGCACCTGAGATTCTCTTCCCTCCTCACCGGCAAAAACATAGGTGAGGTTCTGAATCTAGTGTGGGGCTATGACATTCGAACCTGTCCCTGCTGTGGCTGTTGCTCCATGCGCCATGCCGGACGCACATTTGCCATACTGAATTAAACAGGGGAACTTCATACTTTTTTCAGGCTCTCAGCAGAGGGTCTGGTCAGCATACCGATAAACGGTTTTTGCACCGGCAAAATACAACGTGTGACCCTGTCACCATACAACCCAGGACTGCAAAATGCGGAAGGAGGGATTGTTCAATCCCCATACATCCAGACTGACCGTCCGCTCCATGGTACAATAGGAAAGAATCACATTCAGAGCAGTTCAAGGTTTTCTCAGAACTGTTTTTCGTCTGCTCTGAATCTGATACTTTCCTTAAGTATTGTAACATAAATAGAACAGCTGTTTTATAAACTTTTTCTAAAAAGCTTGACTTTTCCATAAAGCAAGCGTATGGTATTCCACAGGAAAAGTCCATAGTGCAGTTTCTCTTATTCAGAGCGGTGGAGATACATAGGATCTGTGAAGCCCGGCAACCCCTGTATACAGGAAGGTGCTAACCTGAGCGAGTAATCGAACAATAAGAGGACCTGAAGCTTGTTATCAGGTTCGCTTATCACGCGGACCTTTCTTAATTATCCACAAACATCGAAAGGAGTACCAAAGAATGGAAAAAATCTTATTCACATCCGAGTCCGTGACAGAGGGACATCCGGATAAAATCTGCGACCAGATCTCCGACGCGATTCTGGATGCCCTGATGGAACAGGATCCGATGAGCCGCGTGGCCTGCGAGACCGCAACGACCACCGGCCTCGTGCTGGTCATGGGCGAGATCTCGACCAGGGCCTACGTCGATATCCAGAAAATCGTCCGCGATACGATCCGTGAGATCGGCTACACACGCGGAAAATACGGCTTCGACGCGGACAACTGCGCCGTCATCACAGCCATCGACGAGCAGTCCTCCGACATTGCGATGGGCGTCGACCGCGCACTCGAGGCGAAGGAGCACACGATGGACGAGAGTGAGATCGAGGCCATCGGAGCCGGCGACCAGGGCATGATGTTCGGTTATGCGACCAACGAGACGCCGGAGCTGATGCCCTACCCGATCGCGCTTGCTCACAAGCTTGCCTTGCAGCTCACAAAGGTACGCAAGGACGGCACACTGCCTTACTTAAGGCCGGACGGCAAGACACAGGTGACCGTGGAATACAATGAAGCCGGAAAGCCGATCCGTCTGGACGCGGTCGTACTCTCCACCCAGCACAGCGAGGACGTCACGCAGGAGCAGATCCACGCGGACATCCGCAAATACGTGTTTGACCCGATTCTTCCGCCCAAGATGGTCGATGCGGACACAAAGTTCTTTATCAACCCGACCGGACGCTTCGTCATCGGCGGCCCGCACGGTGACAGCGGCCTGACCGGACGCAAGATCATCGTCGACACTTACGGCGGCTACGCACGCCATGGCGGCGGCGCATTCTCCGGAAAGGACTGCACGAAGGTTGACCGCTCTGCAGCCTACGCGGCACGCTATGCAGCGAAGAACATTGTGGCGGCGGGACTTGCCGACAAATGCGAAATCCAGCTTTCCTACGCCATCGGTGTCGCAAAGCCGACCTCCATCATGGTGGACACCTTCGGCACGGGAAAGGTTTCTGATCAGAAGCTGACTGAAATTGTAAGGGAAAATTTTGACTTAAGACCTGCCGGGATCATCAGAATGCTTGACCTGCGCCGCCCGATCTACAAGCAGACTGCGGCCTACGGACATTTCGGGCGCACCGACCTTGATCTCCCCTGGGAGAAAACAGACAGGGCAGAAAAGCTGAAAATGTACCTCAGCTAAAACATCTGCTTCTATCAGAACAGAATCATAATCATAAGCGGTATGGTGACCAGCGAAAAAAGCGTGGTAGCACAGGTTCCCTGCGCAGCAAGCGACGCATCCCCGTCGTATTCCAGGCAGGCCACGGTCACCATACTCCCCACCGGGAGTCCCATGAGAACCGTAGCTGTATTCGTGAGCATGCAGGGTCCAAAGAGCAAATACATAAATGCATAGGTAATAGCCGGATAGATGGCAAGTTTCAGGAAAGATATTATGTACAGTGTCCTGTTTTTCAGACAGTCCAGAATTCTGACATCCGTCATCTTCAGCCCGATCACCGCCATTCCCAGCGGAATCTGGACATCACTCAGGGATTCTGTAATACCGATGACCAGCGTCGGCAACTGAATTTTAAGCAGAACGATCATGAATGCCAGAACAGAACTCACGGAAGCGGGAGTCAGCAGCTTTTTCAGCATTGCGCGCTTATCTGATACACTGCCGCTGAGTGTGATCGTGCCAACCGTGAACAGATGTAAATTGTAGACGAGCATAAACAACAGCACATAAAGCACGCCCTCATTTCCATATATATTTCTGATAATCGGCAGTCCCATAAGGCCGAGATTACTGTAATTCAGTAAAAGCTGGCAGGTAGGTACCATGTGAAATACCTTTGCGACAAGCAGACTGATCACCGGCAACAGAATATAGATACCAATGACTGCGCCCAGCGCGGAGAAAAGCGTCTGCACAGTAATATCCTGCTGCGTCGCCGCAGAATAGATCGACATCGCGGGCAGTGCTATATTGACAAGGAAACGCGAAAAAACATTTCCCGCGTCTCCATCTACAATCTTCAGTTTTCCCACCAGATATCCGACCAGTATCAGCCCAAATAAAATCCATACCTGGTTCATCACTTCACTGTTCATTTGTATATCCTGCTTTTCAACCAACCTTCAGCCGAAATTTCTGAATCTCCTTCTCCCCGGAAACCTTCTCAATCTTTGCACCAAGCTGCTGCAGCTTCTGATCCAGGTTTTCATAACCTCTCTCAATATAGTAGATATCATCAACGACCGTGATACCTTCCGCTGCAAGTCCCGCAATCACAAGCGCTGCTCCTGCCCGAAGATCAGGAGTGTTGACATGAGCCCCGGTGAAGCGCTCCACACCGGTAATCACAGCCACGTTTCCCTCAACCTTTATCGAAGCGCCCATACGGATGAGCTCGTCGACATAACGGAAGCGGTTCTCGAAGATGCTCTCGGTCACAATGCTGGTGCCATCCGCCAGAGCAAGCGATACCGCGATCTGCGGCTGCATATCTGTCGGAAATCCGGGATAGGGCATCGTCTTCACATGAGTACTGTGCAGCTTCTCCGGACCAATGACCTGTATCGCATTGTCATACTCACGCACCCTGCAGCCCAGCTCAAGCAGCTTCGACGTCGTCGCCTCAAGGTGCTTCGGAATCACATTGTGCAACAGCACATCCCCACCGGTAACCGCCGATGCAAACATAAAGGTTCCTGCCTCAATCTGATCCGGAATGATCGAGTAATCCGATTTGTGAAGCTTCTGTACACCTGTCACACGGATAACATCCGTACCCGCGCCCTTAATGCGCGCCCCCATACTATTAAGGAAGCTGGCAACATCGACTACATGCGGTTCTTTCGCCGCGTTTTCAATCGTCGTGTTGCCTTCCGCCATGGACGCCGCCATCATGATATTAATCGTCGCGCCTACGCTGACCATATCCAGGAAAATGTGGGCTCCATGAAGCCTCTTCGCCTCGGCAATGATGAATCCATGTTCAATCCTTGTCTCCGCTCCCATAGCTTTGAAACCCTTTAAGTGCTGGTCAATCGGACGACTGCCGATATTACATCCACCCGGCAGAGGCACCTGCGCCTTTTTATATTTGCCCAGAAGCGCTCCAAGCAGATAGTAGGAAGCACGGATCTTCTTCATATTTTCATTTTCAACAATGCAGTTTTCCACACAGGAACCGTTCACCATCACAGTGTGGCGGTCCAGGCGCTCCACGCTCGTGCCGATATCCTGCATCGCCTCAATCAGCATATTGATATCTCTCACGTCAGGCAGATTCTCTATCCGGACAGTCTCATCCGTCATATTTGCGGCCGCCAGAATAGCAAGCGCCGCGTTCTTCGCGCCGCCGATTCCCACTTCGCCTTTCAATGGGATGCCGCCTTTAATTACATATTGTTCCACGATTACACCTCGGTAACGATCTATCTTATAATCAGCTTGCTCCGAATGAGCAGTTTTTATTCAGCACAAACGTGCATGTCATTTCTGACATACCGTGTTTATTATAGACCACCAATCAGGAAAATGCAATCCATACATTTTCAAATCAGAATTAAAAATAAGCACCGGATTCCCCTGCTGCCGCTGGTGCTTGTCCGTCTTGTATTTCACGCGAAGTTACGTTATAATCAAAACATCGAAATTTCATGCAAACGGAGGAAGTGCCATGCAGTTCAAAATCAGCGAAGACGACCGGAGTAATCACCGCTACAGCGGCGTGCTCGTCCATCCCACCGCCTTCCCCTCCCCCTACGGTATCGGGGACATGGGACAGAGCGCTTACGATTTCATCGACTTCCTCGCGGCAGCGGGACAGCATCTCTGGCAGGTGCTTCCGCTCGTACCGTCCGGCAATAGCAATTCCCCCTATCAGGGCTTTTCCGTGTTCGCCGGGCAGCCATTGCTGATCAGCCCTGATCTTTTAATTAAGAAAAAACTGTTGACGCAGGAGGATCTCCTGCCAATCCCCGATTTTGAAGCGGAGCGTGTGGATTACGAGCGCGTGACCGTATATAAAGCCGCCCTGTTCCGAAAAGCCTATGAGCGTTTTCTCCACACAGCGGACAAGAATCTGCTGGAGGAGTACGAGGCCTTCCGCAAGACGAACCGTTACTGGCTCGAAGATTACTGCCTGTACATGGCAGGCAAGAACTACCACGGCGGCCTGCCCTGGTATGAATGGGAAGACAGCCTGCGCTGCCCGACTCCCGCTGATAAAGAGACATGGCGGAAACGCCTGCGCGATGAGATCGACTATCACCGCTTCGTCCAGTTTCTGTTTTTTGGCCAGTGGTTTGAACTGAAAGCTTACGCAAACAAAAAGGGCATCGCCATCATCGGCGATATCCCGATCTTTCCGTCCCCGGACAGCGCCGATGTCTGGGGCTATAAGGAGATGTTCTGCCTGGACGCCGAAGGGCATCCGACCGAGGTAGCCGGCGTACCGCCGGACTATTTCAGTGCGACCGGGCAGCGCTGGGGCAATCCGCTCTATGACTGGAACAGGCATGCGGAGGACGGCTACCGCTGGTGGACGGAACGCATCCGCAATCAGCTTGATCAGGTGGACTACATCCGTATCGACCATTTCCGCGGTCTGGAAGCTTACTGGGCGATTCCCGCCGATGAGGAAACCGCGCTGAACGGCTGCTGGAAAAAAGGCCCGGGAGAAGCGCTGTTCCGCGCGATGGAACAGGCGCTCGGAGACGATCTCCCGATCTTTGCGGAGGACCTGGGCATCATCACGCCGGAAGTGGAAAAGCTGCGCGATGCGCTCGGCTTCCCCGGCATGCGCGTACTGCAGTTCGGTTTTGACGGTCCGGGGGAGAGCACTTTTCTGCCTCACCAGCTCGACACACGCAACTGCATCTGTTACACCGGTACGCATGACAACGACACCAGCCGCGGCTGGTATGAACACACAAACGAGCAGAACCGCGACAAGGTACGTCGCTATATGAATACGGATGCAAGCAGCGTCAGCTGGGATTTCATCCGCACCTGCCTCGGTACGATCGCAAAGTACGCGATTTTTCCTGTCCAGGATATTCTGGGGCTTGGCAGCGAACACCGCATGAATACTCCCGGCACGCCCACCGGCAACTGGGAATTCCGCTTCCGCGCCGGACAGCTGAATGATGGCATGGCAGCGGGACTTAAGCAGATGACGGAGCTGTACGGGCGTTTCGGCTGATATTACCAAAAAGAGGGATTCCCTGTCATCGCCATCCCGGTTTCCGGATCGTGACAATATCCGCGAAGGCATGAAAACAATCCTGACAGGCATAGAATGTCTGAAGAGCGGAATTTCCCCGGCGCCTACACGCGGAGCCGAATCCGGCAGATGCTGGATAAACACCAACTCATTCAGGAGGAAAGGTAAATGAAAATTGTCGTTCTGGCCGGCGGCATCAGCACGGAGCGCGATGTGTCGCTGAGCAGCGGAAAAAATATTTACGAAGCGCTGAAGGAAAAGGGGCACCAGGTGATTCTCCTCGACCTGTTCCTGGGACTCCCCGGTGAGGAAGAGCCACTGGACCGTCTCTTCGAGGAGGAGCGGGACTGGTCCGCCCAGATCGGCGCGGTCACGGAAAATATCCCTGACATCGATGCAGTACGGGCGCTCCGCCCCGGATACCGCAGCCTGCTGGGGCCCAATGTCCTGCGCCTGTGCCAGCTCTGCGACATTGTCTTTCTCGGACTGCACGGAGAAGGCGGAGAAGACGGCCGCCTCCAGGCGCTTTTCGATCTGATGAGCATACGCTACACCGGCACCGGCCACAGTAGCAGCGCCCTCTGCATGGACAAGCACATCACAAAGCAGATGTTCCGCGGCTTTGGCGTACCGACGCCTCCCTCTGTCACTGTCCGGAAAGGCCAGCGTTTCCGTCTGCCGGAAAGCATCGGCTATCCCTGCATGGTCAAGACCTGCTGCGGCGGCTCTTCCGTCGGCGTCTATCGCGTCGAGACCGAGGCAGAGCTCGCCCATGCGCTGGATAAAGCCTTTTATTATGAAGAACAGGTTCTCGTTGAGCGCTGCATTATCGGACGGGAATTCACAGTCTCTGTTGTGGACGGAGAAGCCCTGCCTGTTATCGAAATTGCACCGCTTGACGGCTTTTATGATTACAAAAATAAATACCAGCCCGGCAGTACCGTCGAGACCTGTCCCGCCGAGATTTCTCCCGAACTGACGAAACGTCTCCAGCGCCATGCTGAACAGGCCTGTGCCGCTGTAAATATTGAAGGCTACGCTCGTGTCGATTTCATGTATGATGAACACTCACAGGAGGATTATGCGCTGGAAGTCAATACACTGCCCGGCATGACACCGACGAGCCTGATTCCCCAGGCCGCCGCCGCGATCGGATATTCTTTCCCGGATCTCTGCGAGTGGCTGATTCAGGTATCTATGAAAAAGTACGGAGATTCAATATGAAGCATTTTACGCTGAGACAATTTGCCGGAGCCTGCCATGCGCAGTACTTTGGGCCGGAAGAAACCCTTGCGCAGGAAATCCGCGGCGTCGTCCAGGACAATCGCCGGATTGAGCCCGGCTTTCTCTTCGTTGCAATCAGGGGGGAGCACGTGGACGGGCATCGCTTTATCCCTGATGCGTATGAAAAAGGGGCAATCTGTGCGCTGAGCCAGCAGAAACTCGATCATGCCACCGGCCCTTATCTCCTTGTAGAGGATACGCTCCAGGCATTGAAGGACGCTGCGGAGGCTTACCGCCAGACGCTTGATATCCCCATCATCGGCGTCACCGGCAGCGTCGGCAAAACGAGCACGAAGGAAATGATTGCTTCCATCCTGGGGCAGAAGTACCGTGTGCTGAAAACTCCCGGCAACCTCAACAATGAAATCGGGCTTCCGCTGACGATCTTCCAGATTGACGAATGCCATGAAGCTGCTGTGCTCGAAATGGGCATGAACCACTTCGGAGAGATGCACCGGCTCAGCAAGATAGCGCGTCCCACCTGTTGTGTCCTGACCAATATCGGCACCGCCCATCTGGAATTTCTGGGATCCCGCGACGGAATCTTCCAGGCAAAGTGCGAGATCTTCGACTACGCCGCACCGGACGCCTCCGTCTTTGTAAACGGAGACGATGACAAGCTGATCGCACTGGCAGATCGGGCCACGACCTTCGGACTTAACGAAGGAAACCGCGTCCGCGCCGATCAGATCGAGAAACTGGGACCTGGTGGTGTACGCTGCCGCATTTTCACGGACGAATGCAGCTTCACCGTGGCGATCCCACTCCCAGGCATCCACATGGTATACAACGCATTGGCAGGTACCTGCGTCGGCCTTTCCCTGGGGCTTGACACGGATGAGATTCGTGCGGGAATCGAGGCTCTGCGCCCTCTTCCGGGTCGCAGCAATATCCTGCACACTTCACATTATACGCTGCTCGACGACTGTTACAATGCAAATCCTGCCTCCATGACCGAAGCGCTGAATATTCTCGAAGATACAAAGAGCCGCCGGGTAGCAATCCTTGGCGATATGGGCGAGCTTGGGCCGCAGTCTCCGGAACTGCATGCCTCTGTCGGCAGACATCTGGGGGCTCTGCATATCGACCTTCTGATCACGATCGGGGAAAAAAGCGAAAACATACACGGGGCTGCCGTAAAGGCTGCCCCGCAGACTGTGTGTATTCATTTTCCGGATCAGGAAAGTTTTCTTAAAAAGAAGGACGTGCTTCTGAAAGACGGCGATGCTGTACTCATCAAAGCATCGCGCGCGATGGGCTTTGAAAAGATTGTGGAGGCGCTGCGCGCTTAAACGCTACGCCTTCTCCACCTCTTTCTCCTGGATGTGTTCCCGGATAAAGTCTTCCATCTCATTCTTTTCTTTTCCCAGGACAAACGCAAGCTCCCCGTAAAGGGCATCCTGTGCCATTTTGAGATAACGCTCATCCACAGAGGCCATCTTCTTTCCCTGTGCAAGACGTTCCTGCCTGCGCCGATAAAGCGTCTTTATAATGCTGACCCAGCTGTGATAATCACCGGAGTACAGTGCCTGTTTGTAGCTCTCCTCACGGAGCTTATCAGTAGTGACACGGATGGTCTCGATCGTCGGAATCTCATCCAGCAGCTTCAACGCCATCTCTTTCGTGATCACCGGACGCACATTCTGCTTTTCGCGGTCAACCGGATAATAAATCCTGCTCCCTCTCGTGTTCAGAGGAACCAGCACATAATACAGTTTCTGCTTATCCACGCCGGAGATATCAAGATGCGTAATGTCTTCCACCCGGCAGACTCCGCTCTGTCCATGAATAATATACTCTCCAATTTCAAACATCCATGTTCCTCCTTCCAATCTCGATCCGTTCAAAAAAGAACCTGTGCAGGTTCTTTTTTTCCGTTAATTCCGTCCATTGTGCGAATATTTCAACCAATATATATTAATA
>JAJPZP010000066.1:0-543 GCA_021204285.1 Lachnospiraceae bacterium
CTTCGAGATCGCGTCTCTGTGCATCCATGAAAGTAAAGCGCTCCGAAACCTCCTTGTAATCGTCAATCGCGTTCACATTGACGTTCCCAAGTTCCCGGATTTCCTCCTTCACAGTTCCCCGGTTCTTTTTCAGCTCCGTAAGACCCGGATGATTCTCCCTTTGCAGTGCAAGCGCCGCGTTGTAGGTCAGCTCATACTCACTCCACATGTGATCACTGAGGTTCGTCCCGGCCTCATCGAGCTTTTCCTTCTGGCTGTCCAGGCGGAACAGTTCCCTGTCGAGCTGCCCCATACGTGCAGACAATTCTTCACGTCTGCCAAAGAAAGACTTGTGAGAAGCGGACTGCTGCTCCTTTTCCCAGCGCAGCTTTTCCGTCTTCACGTCCAGTTCTGTTGCCTTCTGTTCCAGTGCGGCCATCTCGAGCCGCAGCGCTCCGATCGCCTCTTCGCGGCTTTTGGAGTCCTCTTCCGCCTGCTCCCGGTTCTGCGTGAGTGAGGCCTCCTCCTCCTTCAGCTTCGCGATTTCGCCGTCAACGCGCTTCA
>JAJPZP010000066.1:553-2481 GCA_021204285.1 Lachnospiraceae bacterium
CTTTCTGTAAAATAGAAGCCGTGTCGAGATGCAGCGCCTCAAGCTCCCTCGAAGCCTCTGCCTCCTCCTCGCGGTCTGTTTCCAGACGCTTCTGATAGACTTCGACCGCACAGGAGTGCGCTCTCTCCATCTTCTCCGAATCTTCCAGTTCCGTCTGGTTCTGGTGTTTCAAATCGGCAATCTCCTCTGTCTGCCGACGCAGCTCGGACAATTCCTGCTCAAACGCTTCACGGCTGCTGTCAGCCGCTTCCATACGAGCCTGCTCCTGTTCAAGACTCATCCGGGTCGTATTCTCACGGACACGAAGCTCCTGCAACGCGGCAGCGCCCTGGTCAAGTGTTGAATAACAACTGCTGCGTTCATTCTGCAGCTCGAGCAGCCTGGCCTGCGCACTCTCAAGATCCCTTTTCAATTTATCCGCTTTTGTTTTCAGCTCCTCGATCTCGCGGTTACGGGAAAGGAGACTGCTGCTGTTCTTAAACGCGCCGCCGGTCATCGCTCCACCGGGGTTCAGAAGTTCCCCTTCAAGCGTCACGATCCGGAGGCTCTGGCGATACTTTCGCTGCAATTTGATCGCATGGTCGATCTCATCGACAACGATCGTCCGCCCAAGCAGATGTGCCATGACGGCGCGGTATCGCTCCTCTGTCTGCACCAGAGAGTCGGCAAGTCCGAGCACACCCGGCTCCCTCAGAGCTTCCTGCTGCTTTATTTCCTGCGGCCGCCGCACCGCACTGAGCGGCAGGAACGTCACACGCCCAAGGCGGTTCTGCTTCAAATATGCGATCAGCTGTTTGGCTGTCTCCTCATCCTCTGTCACAACATTCTGGATACTGCCGCCCAGGGCAGTCTCGATCGCAGTCTCATAACGCTTTTCCGTCTGCATCAGATCCGCAACGACGCCGCAGATTCCCTTCTGATGACTGCGCTGCTCCATCACTCTGCGAATGCTGCCGCCATAACCATCGTAGCGTTCCGCGAGATTGCGAAGCGATTCAAGGCGTGAAGCCTCGCGGTGATAAGCACTCTGCGCATCCTCGACGCGTTTCCGGCAGATTGTGATCTGCTGCTGCAACGCGCTGATGCGCTGTTCAATCTGCGCCCGCTCTTCCGTCTTCTGACGTAGTTCTTTGCTGGCCTGGTCGAGTTCCCGCTGCCGCTCTGCCATAAGTTCCTGCTGGTCAAGTTCCTCGCTCTTCATCGCAATGAGCTTTGCATTAATCTCCGAAACACGGATCTGGTTCTGCTCCTCCATGGCGGCATAACGCTGCAGCTTTCCCTTGATTGAACCACGCCCGTTCAGGAGCAACATGATCTCACTCTTGCTGTTCTCCATGTTGGTCTGACTGTCCGCAATGCGTTGCTGCACTGCCGTCAGCCGCTGTTGCGCGTCCTCCTGCACTTTCTGCGCCTGTGTTAACTGCAGGTCAAGAGCGTCCTTCTCCTCTGTGATCGTCCCACGTTCTGACACTCGCCCGGCCAGCTCCTGCACGATCGCCTCCATCCGCTCATCATAATGCCGCGTACTCGCCTTCGCGGAGCGCGCCTGCTCCTCGAGCACGGCAATCTTTCCTTTGAGCTGCTGTTTCTCGACGCGCGCCTGAGATGCCTCCTCCTTTGCGGCGTCTATCTCTTTTTCAACTGCCTCAAGCTCCTGCTCGATGCGATCGTATTCGAGTTTCGTATTTTCAAACGCAGCAGTCGTCTCGTCGAGATCGCCCTGCGTGATCTTCCTCGTCTCCTCAATCTTCTGAAGCTGTGCTTTCATATTTTCCATCTCGAGCAGGAAAATATGCACCTCACAGTCCTTCAACGTCTCTTTTTTCTTTAAATATTCCTTCGCCTTCTCCGCCTGCCGTTCGAGCGGTCCCAGCTGCTTTTCAAGCTCCGTGAGAATATCGGTTATACGAAGAAGATCCTGATTCTCG
>JAJPZP010000066.1:2491-11272 GCA_021204285.1 Lachnospiraceae bacterium
TCAGGTTCCGGTCCATCTGAGCCTGTCCGATGATGGAATAGCCCTCCTTACCAATGCCGGTATCGTAGAACATCTCCTGAATATCCTTCAGGCGGCAGGCCGTCCCGTTTAAAAGATATTCGCTCTCCCCCGAGCGATATAACCTTCTCGTAACAGTTACTTCGCCGTAGGAAACCGGCAGTCTGCCGTCCTCATTGTCCAGTGTAATCGCGACCGATGCGAAACTCAAGGGTTTGCGATTTTCTGTGCCGGAAAAAATGACATCCTGCATGCTGCCACCGCGCAGCTGCTTCACACGCTGCTCACCGAGCACCCAGCGTACCGCGTCTGCCACATTGCTCTTGCCTGAGCCGTTCGGTCCGACAATGCCGGTGATGCCATTGTGAAATTCAAATGTGATTTTATTTGCAAAGGACTTAAAGCCCTGTACTTCGATACTTTTCAGATACATCTATACTGTCCGTCCGTCTTCCTCTGTCAGCGCACAGTAGGCTGCTTCCTGCTGGGCTGCCTTCTTTGTCCGTCCGCTGCCAGTTCCAATCACCCGCTCTCCGAGCATCGCCTGCACGGTAAACTGCTTGCAGTGATCCGGCCCTTCTTCCTTCACAAGCTCATAGTGAAGAACTCCCTCATGCGTTGCCTGGACGCGTTCCTGTAAAATTGTCTTGCTGTCAAAAAACAGCTTCTTATGCTCGAGATCCTGCAGGACAAAACGGTGAATGAAGTCCCGCGCAGCGTCAAAACCGCGATCCAGATAGATCGCGCCGATCAGTGCCTCGAACGCGTCGGAGGTAATCGAAGCGCGCTGGCGACCGCCGCTTGCCTCCTCACCCTTTCCCAGAAGAATATAATCTCCAAGCGGAATCGCTCTTGCGCAGAAGGCAAGACTCGGCTCGCAGACAATACTCGCACGCATCTTCGTCGCGTCCCCCTCTTCCATCTGCGGATACTGCTCATAGAGAAATTCACTTGTTACGAGCTCGAGCACTGCGTCACCCAGAAACTCAAGTCTCTCATTACTTTCAAGCGCACCCATCTGGCATTCATTTGCAAAGGAGCTGTGGCGCATCGCCCGCGTCAACAGGCCTTTATTCCGAAACTGCACGCCGATCCGCCGCTCCAGCTTTTCCAGATCCATGATAAGACCTCTCTCTTAAATGGAATGAAACGCCCGCCGGGAGTTAAGATAATCCGGTCTTAAATCCCGTGGGCGCTGCATTTCCAATTATTCCGGTTCAGCAGCTGTACACTAGTTCAATGCGCTCCTGATCTGCTCCACCGCGTCTCCGACAGAGACAATCTTCTCCGCAGCCTCATTCGCGATTTCAATGTCAAACTCCTCCTCGATCCCCATAATGATCTGAAATACATCAAGGGAATCGGCTCCCAGATCGTCCACAAAGGTGGTCTCCATCGTGATCTCGTCTACGTCCACATTCAGCACATCCGCAATGATCTCACGCAGCTTGTCAAACTCCATAACTAACCCTCCTGGTTTTGTTCCGCCTGAATACCGGCTTTTATTTTTTCATTCATGCCCTGTTCCGTGAAGGTGACACACTGGATGATTGAAGTACGTACATGCACCGTCTTCGCGTTTCCATGCGTCTTCACAACAAGGCCTTTCAGTCCGAGGAGCGGTGCTCCGCCATGCTCACTGGTATCGAATTGCTTCAGGCTCTTTTTGAGTGCGGGCTGTACCAACAGCGCGCCGATCTTACTGCGTGTGTCGGACATCATCCCCTCTTTTACCATCGACATCATCGTGCTGCCGACGCCCTCGAAGAGTTTCAGGATCACGTTGCCTACGAAAGCCTCGCAGACGATCACATCCGCATAACCGGTCGGAATATCGCGCGCCTCGATACTACCGATAAAGTTGATGTCCCTGCATGCCCTCAGCAGCGGGAAGGTCTCCTTCACCAGGGCATTGCCCTTCTCCTCCTCGGCCCCGATATTGACAATCGCGACCCGCGGATTCTGGATGCCCACAACGTTCTCCATATAGATGGAACCCATACGCGCGAACTGCACCAGATGGGAAGGCCGGGCGTCCACATTGGCGCCGCAGTCGATCAGCAGTGAGACCCCCTTTGCAGTGGGCAACAGCGGTGCGAGCGGTGCGCGCTCAACACCCTTGACTCTGCCGACAATCGTCGTGCCACCCACCAGCACCGCGCCGGTATTACCCGCGCCGACGAAAGCATCCGCCTCACCGGAACGCACCATCTTCATCGCCACCACGATCGACGAATCCTTCTTCTGCCGGATCGCGTTCACCGGCGGCTCCGCCATCTCGATGACCTCCGTGGCATTCACCACCTCAATCCGTTTCTCATCGTAAGAATATTTCTGTAGCTCCGTGCGGACGGGCTCTTCCTGCCCCACCAGGATTACCTTCACATTATCCCGGACACCGAGCGCCTCCACAGCGCCTTTCACAATCTCCGCAGGCGCGTTGTCTCCGCCCATCGCATCGACCGCTACCTTCACCAAATCCTGCATTGGTCTCTCCTCCTCGTCTGTCCCTTCCATAATACGAAAACAGGTTCTCGAAGTCAATAGGTTACGACAAAAAAACGCCTTCCCTTCCGGGAAGGCGTTTTTGCTCTTTTACTCGACGGAGATGATCTCCTTCTTATTATAGCTGCCACAGGCCTTGCAGACTCTGTGAGACATCATCAGAGCACCGCACTTGCTGCACTTTACGAGATTCGGAGCGCTCATTTTCCAGTTCGCTCTTCTCTTATCTCTTCTTCCCTTGGAAGATTTATTCTTCGGACAAATAGACACGGATCACACCTCCTATCAATTCTCAAATCACACTTGTTAGATTATACTCGTGGTTTTCGAGAATGTCAAGCTTTTATTTCACCAGTGCGAGCGTCTCGCGCGCAATCGCAAGCTCTTCGTTTGTCGGGATCACAGCGACCGTCACTTTGGAATCCGGCGTGGAGATGATGTTATCCTCGCCGCGCTTTGCATTCGCCGCCTCGTCGATCGTGACGCCGAGATAGCCGAGGTTCTCGCAGATGCGGCTGCGCATCGAAGCGGAATTTTCGCCGATACCGGCTGTGAAGGCGATCGCATCCACACCGTTCATCGCCGCCGCATAAGCTCCGATATACTTCAGTACACGGTAAGCGAAAACGTCAAGCGCGAGCTGCGCCTTGTCATTACCGGCCTCCGCCGCTTCATCGAGGTCACGGAAATCGGAGCTGACGCCGCCTGAAACACCGAAGACGCCGGACTTCTTGTTCAGCATGTTCATCAATGCCGCGATGTCCATGTTTTCTTTCTTCGCA
Organism: Lachnospiraceae bacterium; assembly: GCA_021204285.1. Taxonomy (GTDB): domain Bacteria; phylum Bacillota; class Clostridia; order Lachnospirales; family Lachnospiraceae; genus Hominiventricola. The sequence continues at coordinate 5,797 of JAJPZP010000066.1, forward strand.
AGGAACTCGAGGATCGCCGGATCAATATCGCCCGAACGGGTACCCATCACAAGGCCCTCCAGCGGGGTCAGACCCATCGAAGTGTCGACAGACTCTCCATTCAGGACCGCGCTGACCGAAGCGCCGTTACCAAGGTGGCAGACAATAATCTTCATGTCCTTTACGTCCTTGCCGAGGAACTCTGCCAGTCTCTTGGAGACATAGCTGTGGCTTGTGCCGTGGAAGCCATAACGACGGACCTTGTATTTCTCATAATACTCGTAGGGCAGACCATAAGTGTAAGCCTTGCCCGGCATCGTCTGATGGAAGGCTGTATCAAAGACCGCCACCATCGGCACACCCGGCATCAGCTTCTCGCAGGCTTCGATGCCGATCAGGTTCGCCGGATTGTGCAACGGTGCAAGATCGTTGCACTCCTCGATCGCTGCCTTAACCTCCGGCGTGATCACAACGGAGAAAGCGAACTTCTCGCCGCCGTGAACCACACGATGTCCGACCGCGCCCACCTCAGAGAGGCTCTTGATCACGCCAGTCTTCGCGTTTGTCAGCGCGTTGATCACGAGCTGAATCGCCTCGGTATGCGTCGGCATCGCATCGTCGGTCACTTCCTTCGCGCCGCCGGCCGGCTGATAAGTCAGCCTGCCGTCGATGCCGATGCGCTCACACAGACCCTTCGCGAGCACCGCCTCGGTATCAGAGTTAATTAACTGAAACTTCAAAGATGAGCTTCCGCAGTTGATAACCAGAATATTCATTTTTCTAATCCTCCATCTATCCTTTTATGCCTGGCACTGTACCACCGTGATCGCTACGACGCCCACGATATCCTCCCATGAGCAGCCGCGGGACAGATCATTGACCGGCTTTGCGATACCCTGGGTAATAGGACCATAGGCCTCGGCCTTCGCGAGTCTCTGCACCAGCTTGTAGCCGATATTTCCGGCATCGAGATCCGGGAATACAAGTACGTTCGCCTGTCCGGCAACCGGGCTGCCCGGAGCCTTGGAATTTCCTACACTCGGGACGATCGCCGCGTCAAGCTGCAGCTCGCCGTCCAGCATCAGATCCGGAGCGAGCTCCTTTGCAATCTTCGTCGCCTCGACGACCTTGTCGACGTCCGCATGCTTTGCGCTGCCCTTCGAAGAATGACTCAGCATCGCGACCTTCGGCTCGGCCTGCACCAGCAGTTTGAAGGACTCTGCGGAGGAAATCGCGATATTTGCAAGCTTCTCCGGATCCGGATTCTGCTCAAGTCCGCTGTCCGCAAACACGAAGGTACCATTCTCACCGTACTCGCAGTCCGGAACAACTATCAGGAAGAAAGCGGAAACAAGTTTCGTACCCGGTTTCGTCTTCAGAATCTGCAGGCAGGGACGCAGCGTGTCAGCCGTAGAATGGCAGGCACCGGAAACCATGCCGTCCGCATCGCCCATCTTCACCATCATGACGCCGTAGTACAGATACTGCTTCGAGAGAATCTCGGTCGCCTGCTCCTTCGTCATACCCTTCTTGCTGCGCAGCTCCACAAGCTTGTCGACATAAGCACCGAAATTCGGGTCGGTAGCCGGATCGACGACCTTCGCGCCGGAGATGTCGAGGCCCTCGCTGCCCTTCTTCACAGCCTCCTCGCTGCCGATCAGAATCAGGTCGGCAATACCTTCCTTCAGGATCTGCTCCGCAGCCTGATAGGTTCTGCGATCCTCGGTCTCCGGGAGTACGATGACCTTCTTGTTTGCTCTGGCTCTTTCTTTGATTACATCAATAAATCCCATGATATGTAACCCCTTTCGCTTTTTTTGTATATGATTCTGTAAATGCGGTGCCTTCGCCCTGCATACAGGATGCATCAGTTTTCTATCTCAGAGATCAGCACGCAGTTCGGTGTCTCCACCTTCAGCGGTTTGCCCCAGAGGCTGAAATAATTCTTTTCATAATTGACGCGGAATATCGTCATCGTATTCGTCTCATGGTTCAGCGCCATGATATGCCGGTTGTCCGGGAAGAAATCTGCCGCCTTCGGGTAATCGCCGCTGACCGGCAGGATACAGATCTTCTCAAGCATGCCGGTATTCTGATCTACCTTGAAAATCCCGACACTGTTGTCCCCGGCATTGGAACACAGCACATAATTCCAGTCCCGTGAAAAACGAAGGATGCTGGCCGCACTGCCCTTCGCGTGATAATCATTCAGCGTCGGCACCGTCTGAATCAGTTCGAAAGACGGTCCCTTCGGCGTATCTTCGTAGGAGTAAACGCTGATATAATTTTTCAGCTCACAAATCAGGTAGGCAAAGCGCCCATCCGGGCTGAATTTGATCGTCCGCGGTGCGCTCTCGAGCTCAGATCGCAGGATATCAAACAGCCGGATCTTTCGGGTCTCATGATCAAAACGATAATTCTTTACCTGATCCACGCCCAGATCCACGGCACACAGGTACTTCTGATCCGGCGTCAGATTGACGCAGTTCACATGCGGACGGAAATTGCGTTCTGCGATACTGCCGAGTCCTTTATGGAAAATCTCATCCGTCATCTTTCCGACACGTCCGTCTTCCAGAAGACGCATGACCGTCACCTTCCCGTCATGCCAGCCCGCAACAAAGAGATAGCGATCCTCTTTGTCCGTGGACAGATAACACCCCCTCATACCTCCGATTGATGCACGGTTCATCGGTTCGAGGTCGCCGTCCGGCAAAATACGGAAAGAACGAACGCCTTCATCGGAAATCGAGTAAAGATATTTTCCATTATGTGATTTCTTTATGTAGGATGGGTTATTAATCGGGACCACCTTGCGCTCTATCGCCCGCCCGTTTTCTACATCCAGATCATAGATATAGATACCGCGGCTGCTACCGTGCGTATAGGTTCCCACATATGCCACATAGCTTTTCTTTTTCAATACGGCCCACCTCCCGCGGGACATTGCAATCGTAACACATTTTTACAGCTTTGTTAAGCGTTTTCAAAAAAATCCTGTATCACTCCAAGCGTGAAATCAATGTCTTCTTCTGAATGCGCAGCCGACAGGAAGATCGCCTCGAACTGGGACGGCGCAAGATAGATGCCAGCCTCCAGCATATGTCGAAAATACTCTTTGAAACGCGCAGTATCTGCCGTCCTTGCACTCGTATAATCCCGTACCGGCTCCGTGGTGAAGAACAGACTGCCAAGTGAACCGATGTGGTTCACGCGCCAGGGAAGTTTCTTCTCTTCCAGTATCTTCCCGATACCACCGAACAGCCTCTCTCCCAGTGCCTCCAGCCGCGAATAAACTTCCGGATGTTCATTCAGATAACCGAGCTGTGCAAGCCCTGCCGCCATCGCAACCGGATTGCCACTCAAAGTCCCCGCCTGGTAAACGCTGCCAACCGGGGAGACGACCTCCATGATCTCTCTCCTGCCTCCGTAAGCGCCGACCGGCATGCCGCCGCCAATAATCTTCCCATAGGTGACGAGATCAGCCGTGACTCCGAAATATTCCTGCGCACCGCCACGCGCGAGACGGAAGCCCGTGATCACCTCGTCGAAGATGAGAAGCGAGCCATTTTCCGTGCAGAGCTTCCGCAATCCCCCCAGAAAGCCCGGTTCCGGCAGAACGACGCCCATATTCGCACCAACAGGCTCAAGGATCACCGCAGCAATCTCTTTTCCATATTTGTCGAACAGCTTCTCCACACATGCAAGATCATTATAGGCGGCGAGCAGCGTATCCTGCGTTGCCCCCTTCGGCACACCGGAGCTGTCCGGCACGCCCGCCGTCATGACACCGGAGCCGGCCTTTACAAGCATCGCATCCGTATGTCCATGATAACAGCCCTCAAATTTGACGATCTTGTCCCGACCGGTGAAGCCACGGGCCGCACGGATCGCGCTCATAACCACTTCTGTTCCGGAATTCACCATACGCATCATCTCGACCGAGGGCACCATCTGATGAATCAGCCGCGCCATATCGACCTCCGCCTCCGTGGCCGCTCCAAAACTCAGGCCCTTCCGGCAGGCTTCTGCTACCTTTTCCAGCACGACCGGATGCGCGTGCCCAAGAATCATCGGTCCCCAGGAGCCAACATAATCAAGATAGCGTTTTCCATCTGCATCCGTAAGATAAGCACCCTCGCCGGAAGCGATAAAGCGCGGCGTCATGCCGACAGAACCAAAGGCTCTCACCGGAGAATTCACTCCGCCCGGCATCAGACTTACTGCCTCCTGAAAAAGCTCTTCCGATCTGCCCATCAGCCGATTCTCCCCTCATCCATATAATATGCAAGTTCTTTTGCAAAATAGGACATGTAAATATCCACACCCGCCCGGTAAGCGCATGCAGCCATCTCACACAAAATCGATGCCTCGTCAATATAGCCGAGCTTTGCACCGGCTTTCACCATTGCGTACTCACCGCTGACACTGTAGGCCGCCATTGGCACGTCCGTCGCGTCCTTAATCTCCCGTACCATGTCGAGGTAAGACATCGCCGGCTTCACCATGATGATATCCGCACCCTCTTCAATGTCGAGAAGGGCTTCTTTCATGCCCTCACGGCGATTGTGGTAATCCATCTGGTAACTCTTGCGGTCACCGAAGGCCGGCGCGCTGCCCGCCGCATCGCGGAAGGGGCCGTAGAAAGCCGACGCATACTTGACCGCATAGGACATAATTGGCGTTGTAAAGAGTCCGTTATGATCCAGCGCCTCGCGGATCGCCTGGATATGTCCGTCCATCATATTGGAGGGCGCTACCATATCCGCGCCTGCCTGTACCTGCGAGACCGCGATCTCGGCAAGCTTATCAAGCGTCAGGTCGTTATCCACATACTCTCCTTTCAGGATACCACAGTGACCGTGGCTTGTGTACTCACACATGCAGACGTCGCCGATATAATAGAGATCCGGCACTTCCTTCTTCGCCTTCGCGAAGGCCCGTTGCACGATTCCGTCACAGGCGTAGGCCTGGGAACCGTACTCGTCCTTCTTCGCCGGAATACCAAAGAGCATGACGCTGCCTACGCCTGCATCCGCCATCTCATTTAAGATCTCCGGCATCCGGTCCACACTGTAGCGATACTGCCCCGGCATCGTTGGAATCTCTTCTTTTATATTCTCTCCATCCATGACAAACATGGGATAGACGAGTGAACTTTTATCCATGCGGGTCTCACGCACCATCTTGCGCAGCGCCGCCGTCGTGCGCAGCCTTCTTGGCCTCACGATCATATCTCTTTCCATTCTTCCGCCACCTCTTTTTGTATTTTCTCTGTCCAGCGCCTCGCCAGGCGGTGATCAATTCCCCCCGCATTCACACCGATCACCAGATCGTCCTGAAACGCAATTCCCGGAAACTGAAAATCACAAAGGCTTCGATCGCTGCACACATTCACCAGGATGCCCTTCTCATGGCATTCCTGCCAGATTGCCTCGTTTACCGCCTGATCATCCGTCGCCGCCAGCACCGCAAAGGCGTCATCCGGAACCGCTCC
>JAJPZP010000201.1:0-1512 GCA_021204285.1 Lachnospiraceae bacterium
CCCTCTCCCTTCACCAGGACCCAGGGCGTGGCAGAGTTCTGCAGCGCTTCCGCAAGCTTTGCGTCAATCTTCGTGCCGGCCTCGGCAATAATCTCACCCGTGGAGAGATCAGCGACATCCTCCGCCAGCACCTGGCCACGGAGACGGTACTTAAAGGAAAGCTTCTTATTAAACTTATAACGGCCAACCTTTGCCAGGTCATAGCGTCTGGGGTCGAAGAACATCCCCATAATCAGGCTCTCCGCGCTCTCGACCGCCAACGGCTCGCCCGGACGAATCTTCTTGTAGAGCTCCAGGAGACCCTCCTGATAGTTCTCCGCCGTGTCCTTCGCAAGAGAAGCCAGAATCTTCGGTTCTTCACCGAAGAGATCCAGAATCTCCGCGTTTGTCCCTACGCCCATGGCGCGGATCAGAACCGTGATCGGCACTTTGCGGGTTCTGTCAACACGAACATAAAACACATCATTAGAGTCCGTCTCGTACTCCAGCCAGGCGCCACGGTTCGGAATCACCGTGCAGGAGAACAGACGCTTGCCCGTCTTGTCATGATCAATGCCATAATAGATACCAGGGGATCGTACCAGCTGGCTGACAATCACGCGCTCCGCACCATTGATCACAAAAGTACCTGTCTCCGTCATCAGCGGCAGGTCTCCCATGAAGATCTCGTGCTCATTGATCTCGTCCGTCTCTTTATTGTGAAGTCGTACCCGTACCTTCATCGGGGCCGCATAAGTCGCATCACGCTCCTTGCATTCCTCGATCGTATACTTCGCGCCCGCCACGTCCAGCTTGAAATTTGTGAATTCCAGGCTCAGCTTGCCGCTGTAGTCCGTGATCGGAGAAATATCCGCGAAAGCCTCCTTCAGACCCTCATCCAAAAACCACTGGTAAGAATCTCTCTGGACTTCTATCAGATTCGGCATCTCGAGCACGTCTTTTTTCCTGGAATAGCTCATTCTGCTGTTTCTGCCGGATCTGACAGGTACGATTCTGTTCTTTTCCATTGACATTTCACCCCTTATATTTGATTAGTTCTTCACAAAATCCGGAGTGGCAGGCCTCAGGCATACGCCTGAGGCTGCATGGGCATTCTGCCCATCTCAGAATGAAATTGCAGCCCCCTGCAGATAAATCTGCGGTGTCTGCCCTTTCATTCTGCCGCCGCACCGAATTGGTGGTTCGCAAATAAATACATTGTCCATGGTAGCACAAATTTTATTTTATGTCAAACAAATTATGGAATTTTTCGGAGATTTTTTACGTGCAAAAAAGAGGACGCCGCACATGCGGTATCCTCTTTCCCATGCATACGGACTATTTCAGGGTAACCTTCGCTCCCTCGGCCTCCAGCTTCGTCTTCAGCTCCTCAGCCTCAGCCTTGGACACGCCTTCCTTCACCATCTTCGGAGCCTCGTCGACAACCGCCTTCGCCTCCTTCAGGCCAAGGCCGGTAGCCTCACGGACAACCTTGATAACCTTAACCTTGTTCGGGCCGATGTCGGTCAGCTC
>JAJPZP010000201.1:1578-10985 GCA_021204285.1 Lachnospiraceae bacterium
TAGTCAGTTTTGCCATTTTTCCTTACCTCCAAATGTAATATTTCTGAATCCAATAAAATAAATTTCCTGATCTTACGCCTCTTTGCTCTCGGCGATCTGATTCAGCACGCGCGCAAAGTTTGCGATCGGGCTCTGCATGCTGCCGAACAGTCTTCCAAGAAGAACTTCCCTAGACGGGATATTTGCGACAGCTTCCATCTGCTTCGCATCGTAATACTTGCCCTCGACGATACCTGCCTTGATCTCAAGCTGCGGTACAGTCTTCGCGAAGTTCGCGATAATTCTGGCCGGAGCGGTCGCGTCCGTCTTTGAGATCGCGACAGCGGACGGTCCTTCCAGATGTTTGGAAAGCGGCTCGAATTCCGTGTCCTTGATCGCAAAATTCAGCATGGTGTTCTTGTAAACCTTGTAGATGATTCCTTCCGCTCTCATCTGCTTGCGAAGCTGCGTGTCCTGTTCCACGGTCAGACCGCAGTGATCGACCAGCACCACGCCGTCAGCGCCTTCCAGATTCGCGGCAATCTCATCTACAATCGGCTTCTTCTGTTCCACTTTTGCCATGAATGGTTTCCTCCTTCTAAGATTTTTATAAAGAGACTACCAAAAAATCCCTCCGTGCCCCAAGACATGGAGGGATATCATCATTCTTAAATCGAATGCATTCCTCGGCAGGCGTATACTGCTTACGCTCAGGAAAGAGCACCTGCTGTCTTCGGTCAGTCATCTTCAACGGTATTAAAATAGCACAGGCGATGCGCCCATGTCAAGCCTGACTTACATCAGCTTGATCGGATTGATCTTCACACCCGGTCCCATGGTCGGAGCGATGACTACGCTCTTCAGGAACTGACCCTTCACGGCCGACGGACATGCTTTGTTGATCGCATCGATCAGCGTCTGGAAGTTCTCGGAAAGCTGCTCTTCCGTAAAGGAAGCCTTTCCGACCGGCACATGGATGATGTTCGTCTTGTCCAGTCTGTACTCGATCTTACCTGCCTTGATCTCCTTGACCGCCTTCGCCACATCCATCGTGACAGTACCGGCCTTCGGGTTCGGCATCAGGCCTTTCGGTCCAAGCAGACGTCCCAGACGTCCAACCACGCCCATCATGTCAGGCGTCGCGACGACCACATCGAAATCGAACCAGCCGCCCTGGATCTTCTGTACGAGCTCTTCGGCTCCGACGAACTCAGCGCCCGCCGCCTCGGCCTCCTCGGCCTTCGCGCTCTTCGCGAATACGAGCACACGCACCTGCTTGCCCGTTCCGTGCGGCAGAACAACCGCGCCACGGATCTGCTGATCTGCATGACGTCCATCACAACCTGTACGGATATGAGCCTCGATGGTCTCGTCAAACTTCGCGGTCGAGAGCTTTTTCACGATCGCGATCGCCTCGTCCTTATCATAAAGGTTCTGCTTATCATAAGATTTTACTGCTTCGGCGTATTTCTTACCATGTTTCATAATATTTAACCTCCTGGTGGTAATTGCGGGTTTCTCCCTCCCACATCTTTCTTACAGCAACAGTTTCTTTAGTCGTCTACGACGGTAATACCCATGCTTCTCGCGGTTCCCGCGATCATGCTGGTAGCCGCCTCGATGCTGCCTGCATTCAGATCCGGCATCTTCTGTTCCGCGATCTTCTGCACTTCAGATCTCTTGATCGTTACGACCTTGTCCTTGTTCGGCGTACCGGACGCACTCTTGAGTCCGCATGCCTTTTTCAGCAAAACTGCTGCCGGCGGAGTCTTGGTAATGAAGCTGAAGCTTCTGTCGGCATATACGGTAATGACTACCGGAATAATGGTGTCGCCCTGGTCAGCTGTTCTCGCGTTGAACTCCTTCGTGAACTGCACGATGTTCACGCCATGCTGGCCGAGCGCCGGTCCTACCGGGGGAGCCGGTGTCGCTTTCCCTGCAGGAATCTGTAATTTGATGTAACCTGTAACTTTTTTTGCCATTTTTAGGCACCTCCTATTGTGGTAATGTCGGGTTCAGGTAAATTCCCCTCCCACGATCCGCGGGGCAGATGCCGCGCGAACCATTGCTTACTGCATCTTTCTTATTTCCATGAAACTGATCTCTACCGGAGTTTCACGGCCAAACAGATCAACGTTGATCGTCACACTCTGTTTGTTCTCATTGATCGCGCGGATCTTACCGATCGTATCCTTCCAGACACCGGCGATGACGACGACCGTGTCGCCCTCCGCGAAATCAAATTTGATCGCATCCGAATGAACACCGAGCGGGCGCATCTCCTCATCGCTCAGCGGAACAGGCTTGGAACCAGGTCCGACAAAACCGGTCACGCCCCTGGTGTTGCACACGACGTACCACGTATCATCGTTCATAACCATATTGATCAGGACGTAGCCCGGAAACATCTTTTTTGAGACCTGACGGCTTGCACCGTCCTTCAGCTCTACTACATCCTGCATGGGAACTCTCACCTCGAGAATCTGCTCCTCCAGGTGCCTGTTCTCAATCGCCTTCTCAATATTCGCCTTTACCTTGTTCTCATACCCGGAATAGGTATGTACCACATACCAGTTTGCTTCTGCCATACTGTCACCCATCCTCCTACAATGTCAGGATCCAGTCGATCCCATAGGACAGGATAATATCCAGCACCTTGATGATGAGAGCCAATACAACAGAGACGCTCACGACTGCGATAGTCTGCTTCGTGAGATCGCTCCGCGTCGGCCAGACGATCTTTTTGAATTCGGCTTTCATGCCTTTGAACCAGCTCTGCTTGTGGTCCTTACCGGCACTCTTTGTTTCTCCCATATCGTCGCTTCCTTTTACCCTGTGGCGGAGTTACTTCGTTTCCTTATGAAGTGTATGTTTCTTGCAGAAACGGCAGTATTTCTTCGTCTCCATTCTGTCCGGGTGATTTCTTTTTTCCTTTGTCATGTTGTAATTACGCTGCTTGCAATCCGTACATGCCAATGTGATTCTTACGCGCACAACCTTCCACCTCGCTTTTGTCTTTCTACACCATTTTTAAAGTCAAAAAAAAAAGCGCTTGACTTCACTCGCCTGTTTACTATAGCACAGATGCATATATGAAGTCAAGGGCTTTTTTCAGCTGTTTTTCCTCATTTCTCTTTGTAATAGAGCATGCAGTGGCAGAAGCCTTCAAAATCGGGATCCGCAATCTGCTCCCTGAACTCTCTGCACATACATTTAGTATCCTCGGTTCTGTTCAGGCGGCAGGGACAATATCCGCCTTTTTCCTTCAGACCCGCCTTTACTACCTTCACAATTTCTTCATCCGGATTCAGTTTGATCTTCATTGGAAGCCTCCATTCTGCTGCCTTTCATGCAGCTTGTCAATAACCGATACACTCCAACACACTGTCCACAAGTCTGGCGTTTGCAATGGAAATTGTTTCCGTCACCACGGGAGGCTCTCCCTCTGCCACGCATCTTCCGAACTGTTCAATCTCCAGCATATAATTATTCGGAACTGCAACTGTCTTATACTCTGATGTGCCGTCAAAGCGTTCCACGTGATAGCTCAGTTCCCCCTTCCCATTAAAAGTGAAATTGTCTGAGCGCAGCGTTCCCTCCGTCCCCTGAATTTCAAATGAATCGGAACTCTTATTCTTCTCCGTGGCCATCACCATGCCCGTAGTCAGAACAGCCCGAACAGCCTCCGGATACTCCAGCATAACGGTGGTCAGCTTATCGATATCATGGTCGTCAAAAGCAGCAACGGCCCGGATTCGCTCCGGACTTTCGCCGAGCAGCCGCAGAATCAGACTGGAAGCATAAACTCCGATATCGTACATGCTGCCTCCGAGCGTCTCCCTGCTGATCTGCCTCCGACAGCTTGCTGAACTTATAATCATACAGCAAAATGTCAATGTAGAATTCGTACAGATCCGTTTTGAGATACTGCTCAACGGTAGATTCGTTCACATTAAACCAGTCCTGCCCGGCAAGCTGATCATAAAAGGACGGCGACGGATTCCCATTGTGATAGGAAATATTGACGCGCAGGCATTCCGCCTGCTCTTCGCTCAACACTTTCGTCAGCAGATTATACTGGACGTCCTCTGCTGCGATATCACAGGATATCTCCATGAGCTCAAGAACGAGAGCTTGCTTCGCTGAATAACATTTAGGACTCAGGAAGCTGTATTTACTGTGATTAATCCTGTATGTGTGATCTGTGATGGTCCATATTTCCTCTTCCTCCCCGCCTGTATACAGCAGATACCACTTCGTATAAGTACCGGCACTGTCGTAATCGTACAGCCCGTCGGAAGAATAATGATGAACCGAGTACATCTTACTCTCATTCGTCTCCGCGGAAATCTTTTCCCAGTTTCCCTCACCGAAAAAGATATTCAGTTCCTTTTTAAAGCGCAGCGGCCAGGATTTCAATGTGAAATAAAGCCCCGCGCCGGCAACCAGAACAATAAGCAGAATGATGATGATTCCTGTGCTGATTACTTTATTCTTTCTCATGTTCCGCATCTGTCCTTTATATAATGTCAATTCCATTTATCATTCTACTCTGGTTTTCTGAATCCGACAAGACCTGCCTGACCTGTGGCTATCCATCTGGCAATGATAAATACCACAAGGAACACCACCATTTCCATCAGTAAAAAAACAGCAGCACACCCCACTATATGGCATGTGACAGCGATATCATAGGGCAGCGGTATGGCATGGGGCTACTGATCGTCAGGCAAATCACAGAGGCGCATAATGGAAAAACCGTGATCGGGCATAGCCGCTATGGCAGATTTTCTGTCAGGCTTGGGATACCGTTGATTCGGGGTTGAGCGTTTCTTTCATTATTCCAGCGCTTCCAATTCTTTTATACTCTCTATAAAGTGCTGTTCAACAGGCGACAACAATTCATCCTGCTTCTTCTGATACTTCGCATATTCTTCATGGGCTTTCTGGATTGCCTGCTGATGGGTAATGCGTCCCTTTGTAGTCAATATATCTCGCCTTGTCATTTTCAGATAATCATCAATTGTTTCCAGCCAGTCTTTCATATACATGGGTTCATGCTCAAGGGCGCGAACCTCCGCAATGTCCAGATACGCCGACACGATTTTATTCAAGGCATCCAGTTCCGGCTGGGTCAGATAATTCTTGGCGATCTCCGTATCTGCACGCCTGATCTGCTTTCCTGACCAGGAGGTCAGCCCCATGTTTTCCTTACCCGCATCCGCTCGTTCGTACACTATTTCTGCCGCCGTGTGCTTATGCGCTGCCCAGTGCATTTTATTCTGCACCTGTTTAAAGAATAAGATAGAGGATTCCGCCTTTGGATCGTAATCTATACTGGTGGCATAAATCTCCAGAACCTTGCGCCAGAACACCTTCTCAGAAGAACGGATGTCCCGTATACGGGCCAGCAACTCATCAAAGTAATTGCCTCCGCCCAATCGTTTCAACCGATCATCGTCCAACGCAAAGCCTTTTTTCATATACTCTTTCAGAATTCCACTCGCCCATATACGGAATTGTGTCCCTCGCAGAGACTTCACCCGATAACCGACAGAGATTATAACATCCAGATTATAGTATTCGACTTGATAGGTTTTTCCATCGTTCGCAGTTGTTGCAAATTTTGCAACAACTGCCGGCCTGGAGAGCTCAGCTTCAGCGAAGATATTCTTTATATGTCGGGAAATGGTCGATTTGTCTCGCTGAAACAATTCCGCCATCTGATCCATAGACAGCCAGACTGTATCCTCGTCGAAGGTGGCCTCTATCTTTGTCAACCCATCTTCCGTTGTGTACATGATAATATTGGATTGGCTCATCGCTCGTCTGCCTCCTTGTGAATGTTTTCCGTCTGAATGTAATAGGCCAGCAGCCGAACCACATACTCCGGTGCATGCCTGTTGCCCAACTCCCAATCTGTGACCGTTCTGTAAGGAATCTGAAAACACTCACAAAATTCCTTTCGATTCATACCTGTACTTTCTCTCAGCTCTCTGATTCTATTTTTAAATTCCATGCTGTTTTCTCCATTAGACCCAGTGACAAAAACTGTCATCTGCAGTGTCCTTCGCACTTCAGATAAATTTATGCGTTGCGTATCTATCATAACACATGTCAGGTAAATACGCAACGCACAACTTCTATGTTTCAGGACTTCTCACACTTCCACTTCCGGCTCTGGACAGGGAACCACCCACCATCTACGGAATAACCCCCGCGCACAGGCTCGTTATAAATGATATTCCCCATAATATGTCCTTGGTCGAACTAACGGTAATTAAACCTTGCATTACGCAATCCAGTAGAAAAAGCAAGTGTGCCATGTTGTATTCTTCCATCTTTGATGATATGTTAATACCATCAAATTTAAGTTAAATGTGTAAGGCTACATTCAGGAAAGGGGCATTTCATGCAATATATTAATCATTACCATTCTCCTCTTGGAGAAATCCTTCTGGCAGCGGATGAAATCGGGCTGACTGGCTTATGGTTTGAGAGACAAAAGTATTTTGCACTACATCTGCACCATACGCACGAAGAAAAAGAACTGCCAGTTTTTGATCTGGCAAAACAGTGGCTGGATATATATTTTTCCGGTCAGGAACCAGATTTTACATTGCCGCTGCATTTTACCGGAACGCCTTTTCAAAATGAGGTATGGGAAATACTTCGCACCATTCCTTACGGTAAGACGACCACATACGGAAAAATTGCAAAAGAACTTGCCGGGAAAAAGGGGCTGCCCCATATGTCTGCACAGGCGGTCGGAGGCGCAGTAGGACGAAACGCAATTTCTATTATCGCGCCCTGCCACAGAGTAGTGGGCACAAACGGCAGTTTAACAGGCTACGCAGGCGGTATTGAAAAGCAAATTGCCCTGCTGCAACTGGAGAAAGTAAATATGACAGTGTGTTTTTCTTCGGTCATTCTTTAATCATATAGCTTGCACAGGCAGCCACAGTTGCAAGGCAAAGATTCGTAATCCAAAGGGGCGCATAGCCCATGCCATTTTTCACAAAGATACCGCCCAGGAAGGAACTCAGAAACGCGCCTGTCTGATGACCGATCAGCGCAAAACCGTACAGTACCGCCATTTTTTCAGCGCCAAATCTCCTGCTTATGATGCCGGAGGTCGGCGGGACGGTAGCGTCTCCGCACAGTCCAAGCATTGCCGTAGCTGTAAATGCAAACGCTACCGTCTTGGGGGCAAACAGAAAACCCAGAGAAATCACAATACGCATGGCATACGCTGCGCTGAGAACATTTTTCATTTTCCATCTTGTTCCCATATAACCGGACAGCACGGCCCCAACCATGGTCGCGATTCCATAAACAGTCAATGTAAGAGAAGCAACTGCATTCTCAATTCCATAGGAAATGTACTGGGAATACAGATGGCTTTCAATAATGGACATGTTAAAGCCGCAGGTGGAAAATCCGATCAGGATCAGGCGATAGTCGCGGTCCTGAAACGCATCCCGCAGCATCGCGGAAAGAGAAGTATTCTCATTGGTATTTCCTTTGATTTCCGTTTTACGCTTCTTATTGACTACTCCAAGCCAGACTACAACGGGTATCATGAGGGCAAATGGAATGGCGGTAATACTCATTGCCGTCCGGATTCCGAAGTTGTCAGACATGGTTTGCAATGCCGGAGACATAAGAGCATCGCCAATTCCGGCGCTGGCCTGCACGATACCGGATACAATAACCGCCCGTCTTTCTCCGAGGAAGGGAGTAATGGCGCCCATGACAATACCGAAGCATAAGCCAGTCGTTCCAAAGGGCAGTACAAGCCCGAAGAACAGAAGCATGGAAAACGGATCACGGCATAAAGGCGTGATCACAAGCCCCGCTACCGTAAAGCCAATGCCCAGCAGAATCACAAATGCATTGGATTTTTTCAATGCCAGCATTCCTAAAAATGGCTGTGCAACCCCATAAATCAGCGCTCCCACTCCAATGCAGAAGCTGATATATGCATAGCTGATTCCGGATGTTCCCACGAGCCCCTGCATCATAATACCATAATTATCATGAACGCCCTGCATAACGCCGTGTACAAGGCAGGCAGCCGCAACAAGAATTATGCATAGTACAACGCTACCGGATTGTTTTTTTGTTTGCATCCTGTCCATTTGTCTGCACCTCTTGACAATTCTGATTTGCCTGATTATAATGCAGAAAAATGCTCAGATCAATTTGAAATATTCATACTTTTATTTCAATAAAATCGAAGGATGTGCGCTATGGATCTTAAATATCTGACAACATTCAAAACAATCGTCGATGAAGGGAGCTTTACGGCGGCAGCCGAGAAACTGCATTACACCAATTCCACCATCACATTTCAGATAGATCAGCTGGAACAGGAACTTTCGGTAAAACTGTTTGAGAAGATTGGTCGGAAGATGGTACTGACCGATGCGGGTGAAAAACTGATCCCCCATGTAAAAGAGGTATTTGAGGCGGTAGATAAGCTACATTTTCTTGAGGAAGAGCTTTCCTCCTGCGAAGGAGAGCTTCATATTGGCGTGGCGGAAACGTATCTGTGCTATCGGCTGCCCAGGGTACTGAAGACTTTCGTCGGCAAAGCGCCGAAGGCAAGGCTTTATATCCGCTCCATGAACTGCTATGATATCAGAGACCAGCTGATTGACGGCACCCTGGACGCAGGGATTTTTTACCAGGACGTTGGCGGGTTGGGGAACAGTCTGATGGTATATCCTCTGGAATCCTTCCCGGTGGTGCTGGTGGGTTCCCCGGACACGGCCTCCAGGTTTCAGGATTTTACCACGCCAAATCAGCAGCATAAAATACCGCTGATCATCAATGAACCGGATTGCATTTTCCGACAGATTTTTGAAGAATATCTGAAGCACAACCACATTATCCTGGATCACACGATTGAGCTTGGCAGCATTGCCACTATAAAAAATCTGGTTCAAAACGATGTGGGCGTTTCCTTCCTGCCCGGATTTGCTGTGGAAGAAGAACTGCAGAACGGCTCGCTTACGGAGATCAAAACAAACATAACCCATAAAAAGCTGACCATCGCCTGCGCTCATCACAAGAATAAGTGGATGAGCCCGCTTTTACAGCTCTTTTTAGACTGTTTATCCCAAGGGGAAACAGACCGTCATTCCCCTCAATCAACTACCCGTTAACGAAATTTTTCATAAAATCGGCGGGTTTATAAGGATTTTCCGTAAAAAGCAGGCCGACAATCAACTACCCATCAACGAAATTTTATGCCCAATACGGTATATACTTCTCCTTCATTCCTGTTCCTGCTTCCTCACGCTATAAACCGGAGTATAATTATTCATCTGGCTGTTGGCCATCATGCACTTTTCACATAGAATCCATATATTTGATATATTCGTTCCCCCATTTTTCAAGTTCCGCCAGAACGTCCCTGAATT
>JAJPZP010000037.1:0-7096 GCA_021204285.1 Lachnospiraceae bacterium
CCGTTACCGCAAAATTTATGCCACACCCACCATGCTATAATTCAGCGCGTTTTTCCACCTCTCAGGCGTGCCGATCGACAGCACCGAACCCGGAAGCTTAAGGCACAGTTCCCCCATCCTCCGGTAAAACAGCAGAATCAGGCGGCAGGGAAGTGCAGGGATCCGCGCCGCGCCAGGCAGCAAAAGCCCCGCCAGTCCACAGAAGATGGCCGCCGTCATCAGCACGCTCATCAGCGGAATGACGAGCAGATTCAGCAAAACAGAATACAGGGAATATTCCGAAAATGCGCACAACAGCACCGGAAAGGTCACTGCCAGCACAGACAGACTGACCCCCAGCGCCTGGAAAAGCCGCCCCTGCTTTGGACGATACAGCCGTAAAACCGGCAGCAGCAGCGCGATGCCAAGCACCGCCCCAAAGGAGAGCAGGAAGGCGCTCTGTCTGCTGTTCAGCGGCGACGGAAGCAGCAGCGCAATCGCTGCGATGCCCATCGCCGTCAGCATATCGTAACTCCGCCCGACCAGATCCGCCGCCACCATGAGCACGCACATGATCACGGCGCGCAGAGCCGAGAGGGCAGCTCCTGCCATCCAGCCGTAAGCCGCGATCAGCAGGATTGAAAAGATACCTGCCGGAAGATAATATCCCGTAAGTCTTCGCAGAATGCGGTACAACCCCATCCCGATCAGGGAAATGTGCAGTCCTGAGATTGCAAGCAGATGCGAGATTCCGTTTTTCTGGTACAGATTCTTTGTATCGCTGTCAAGCGCACTCTTCTCTCCGAGAACCATCGCACGGAGGACGCCGGCATCCTCCTCGCTGAACAGTGCGTCGTAAACCTCACCGAGCCTCTTTTTTAACTGCAGCAGGTTCTCCCGCAGCGGCGCAGGATGCAGCGCGAGAATCTGTGCGTTTTCCGCAAAAACGGTACAGGAAATTCCTTTTGCTCCATAATAGAGACTGCTGTCAAACTGTCCCGGATTTGTTGGTGTTTCTACAGGATAAATGGTTCCCGAAAGGGATAGATCCGCGCCAACCGGATAATCGGCTGCGCCTGACAGATATACGAGGATTTGATCCGCATGAACCGAAGTCCCCCCGGCCTGAATCCGGCAATTCACCAGATTCAGCTGCATGCCCTCGTCTTTTATGGTCCACCTGGCGACCCGGCCTTCTATCCGACCCGTCTGCTTCTGCGTGATCGGCGGCGACTCCTTCAGAAGCCCCACCGGCAGAAGCAGAAGAAGCAGGAACAGCGCCAGCGCCACACAGGCAGCCGGTCTTCTCTTCATTCTTCTATCAGCTCCTCATTCTTCTCAAAAATCGTATTAAAGCTGATCGTCTCGCGAAAGAGCTGGTTCGTCTCGCCGTTGATGCTGATCTGCACCTTCCCGGCATCTGTATTGTCCACAATCGAATTGACAATTGAGTAAATCGGAACGGCCTCCGCGACATTGTAAACAGCCTCCAGGAAAGTATCGTCCAGATTTACATAGCAGATTTCATCTTTGATCGAAATACTGATGAGCTTTGTCTCCGGCGGTATCGTCGGGTAAAATTCATCGGATATCGGACCCGAAATCAGTTCTTCCACAATCAGCTTTTCCAGGGAAATGTTACTGTTATACTCCATGGTAACCTGCTCGGCCACCAGCGCGTCCCCTGTCTCATTGGTGAAATAAAGAGTCAGTTCCACGGTCTTGTAGACATCGCTCTCCTCCCCGGCGCTCTCGATAAACTGCTCGTCATTCATATAGCCGATCGCCTCCCCGTTCGTGTCGGTCAGAGGCTCTCCTTCTACCAGGAAGCTCACATACTCCACACCCTGAAGCTGGCAGAATGTACGAACACAGGCAGCCCTGCACAGGACCTCGCGGGTCTTGTCCATCTGCAGGTATTCTTCCGAAAAATCAAGATAAAGCCGCAGGTCTTCCAGCGTACTGTCCATGAGACGCACCTCCTCCGGAAGCGCACTTTGCAGTTCGTCGTCGCCCGGCTCCTCGCGCAGCAGCTCCAGCATCTCGCTGACCATGCCCTCTGCCGTTTTCGCCTGAAGCTCCCGGTATTCATAAGAAATGCCGGTTTCCGCCTGATTCAGATACCAGATTCTGTATCCGCTCTCCTCTTCCTCACTGTGAGAGCTGCAACCTGCGCTCAGCGCAGCCACACACAGCAGAAGAAAAAAACAAAACCATTTTTTCATTTTCCTTATCCCCCGCTACGCAATATACTTCAGCGGAATCCGCACCGTAAAGGTTGTCCCCTCGTCGACGACACTCTGCACCTTGATCGCACCGCGGTGAACCACGACCGCGCTCCTCGTAATGGCGAGTCCGAGACCGGTACCGCCGATCTCGCGGGAGTGGGATTTATCCACACGATAAAAGCGTTCAAACACATAATCCAGGGACTCCTGCGGGATGCCAATTCCCGAGTCGCTGACCTTTACATAGAAAAATTTATGATCCGCGTCGAGCGTCACATGTACCCAGCCGCCGCTGCGATTGTATTTGATCGCGTTTTCGACCAGATTTGTGAAGGCAAGCGAAAGACGCGTCGAATCGATCTCCGCGCTGACGCTGCGGTTGCTCTCAAAGACAACCTCAATATTTTCCTTCTCTGCAATCGGCCTGAGCCTTTTCAGGATCTGTTCCAGGAATTCATTGATATCCACGGTCTCTACATTCAGCTCCGGCGTCTTGCGATCCATCTTCACGAGTGTGAGCAGATCGGAGATAATCGAATTCTCGCGGTCAATCTCGCTGGCTATATCCTCCATGAACTCGACGTAAAGCTCCCGCGGCGTATCCTCCTGCGCCAGCAGGGAATCTGCCAGCACCTTCATCGAAGCCAGCGGCGTCTTGAGCTCATGCGAAACGTTCGACACGAATTCCTGACGCGATTCCTCCATAACGCGCAGCTTTGCAAGCATCAAATTGAAGGAATCGGAAATCATCTCCACCTCTGTACAACCATGGATATTCATATTATCCTCGAGCGTACCGTCCAGCATATCTCCGATATACTGATTCATATTCCGCAGCGGCTGTACAAGCAGCCGCGAGAGAAAAACTGCCAGGAAAAGCGAACAGAAAGCGATGATCAGGACACTGATCTGCGCTGCAAACTCAAACTCATCCAGACCGATATAAATATTGTATGTAGAAGCATTCGCCAGAATAACGCCAACGATCGTCGTCTCATCCGCTTCCGTCCAGGTGATCGGAACCGCAATCTGGATATAACGGCCACTCACATAGTCCGACGTGGACTCGCCGCGGAAGCACCGGACGACATTCTCCGCCACCATCGTGCGGCCTTCTTCAAAATCGTAAGTGTCCTCCACAATCACAAGGTTGTCATCGATGAGAATAATCCGGCCGTCGTACAGTGTGGCCACCTGACTGATATCACCCGACAAAACCTCATTCTCCTGATCATGAAGATAATCCGCGCTGACAATCTGCGTGGAGAGAATCTGGCACTGGTTCCGGACCTCGTTCGCGAGCTGCGTGAGCGCCTGCCTCTCGTAGAATACGCGAAGTACGAGCGCCGTCAAAGCCGCACAAACCGTGCTGAAAAGGAACAGGGACAGCATGATACGGAAATTCAGGCTCTTAAAAAATTTCCCTTTAATCTTGAACTTTTTAAACATTAAAGTAGTACCCTACTCCCCATTTCGTGTGTACATATTTCGGTTCGCTCGGATTCGGCTCAATCTTCTCCCGCAGGCGGCGGATATGTACGTCTACCGTCCGCACATCGCCCGGGTAGTCGTAACCCCACACCGCATTCAGCAGATGATCTCTGCTATAAACACGATTCGGATTCGTCGCCATCAGTTCGAGCAGATCAAACTCCTTCGCGGTCAGATTGATCTCACGCCCCGCAATGCTCAGCCTGCGTCCCTCGCAGTCTATATGCAGATCGCCCATGTCAATCACCCGGCGGGTATCCTTCTCCGGTTCCTTCTTCTTCGTCCGGCGCATGATCGCCTTGATCCTGGCTTTAACTTCAAGAATATTGAACGGCTTCGTGATGTAATCGTCCGCGCCGTAATCCAGGCCGAGGATCTTGTCCATGTCGTCACCCTTTGCCGTCAGCATGACAACCGGAACACTGGAAAACTCCCGCAGCTGCTGGCAGACCTCAAAACCGTTCAGTTTTGGCAGCATCACATCCAGCAGGATAAGATCATACTCATTCGCCCGTATCTTCTCAAGCGCCTCTTCTCCGTCGTAGGCGCAGTCCACCTCCATGCCGACCTGCTCGAGGCTGAAGCGCATGCCCTTCACAATCAGCTTATCGTCGTCCACTACCAGTATTATCTGTGCCATCATGCCCCTCCTCACTGAACTCTGATCTGATCCTTTATTTTCGCATAAATTCCTTCCGCAATGCCGGATACTTCCATAATCTGTTCCGGACTCGTGAAGGAACCGTTCTGCGTCCGGTACTCGATGATCGCGTCCGCACGGCTCTCGCCAATACCGTTCAGGCTCATCAGAGCCTCACGGTCTGCGGTGTTGATATTCATGCGGGTATCGGTGGACTCTGAAGCACTCCCGTCCTCCGCAGTGGATCCAACCGTTTCGCCGACAGTCAGGTATTCGTCCTGCTCCGCTGCAACTGCCACCTGATCACCCGTCTCGTCCTCCACACAGTAAAACACGAAGTCCTCGCTCTTTCCGAGCCGGAAACCCAGAAAAGAAAGACTGCATCCGGACAGACTCATGCTCAGAAGCAGTGCCAGACCGAATACAGCCAAATTTCTGATTCTCTTATATGTCACGCCTCTCTCCTTTCCGGAGAAAAGCCTTTCTGTGTCCGTTTTCATTGTAACCGACCCACGCGGAAAAGACAAGGGAATCTTTTTATTTTTCCCACTCAAATACTACGACTCCGGCTACGGCTACTATAAGCCCCAGCAGCTTCCGGAACGAAAACTCCACTTTATCAATGCCAAAGAGGCCAAGCAGCTCAATCCCCCACGAGACGGTGAGCTGCGCAATGACGATCAGCATCGTCGCGCGGGCCGGGCCGAGGGCCGACATCCCCTGGATGACGGTGTAGGTGATGAACGCGCCAAACACCCCGCCGAGCAGCATGTACTTCGGCGTGACCCGTACGACGTTCAAAAGACTCTCGCGGTCGAAGGCTGCCCAGATCGCAAGGCAGGTCAGCAGGGCTGAAAACTGCACCCAGGAGGCTGAAGCCCAGACGCTGCTCTGCTCCGTCACATTCGTATTGAATACGCCCTGTATGCTCATGAGAGCGCCGGATATCAGGGCAATAAAAATTCCGACCATAGGGAAACCTCCTTTTTCTCCTGAAAGTATTCCCATATGGCCGGATTCTATTCTGTTCAAAACAAACCCGGTATCAACCTGACAGGCGAAAATACAGCCGCCATGCCTGTCATAACGACAAATCAATCCAGCCGACTTTCCAGCAGCTCAGCGAATTCCGCGATCTCCTCCCCCGCGTCCTCGCCGCGCCAGATATCGGCGAGTGTGGCCTCCAGGTTCAGCCACATATCAGAGAGTTCAATAATTTTTGGCGTCTCTGCCGCCTCGTCATAGGCCTCACAGACCGCCTCCCAGGCCGACGTCGGGTCTTCCGCAAGCTTCCGGTATGCCGGAAGCTTACCGACCATACTGTACAGCTTGTCCGCTTTTGTTTCCGTGAAATAACGGGCAACCGCCTCCGCCATCTCCGTGTTTGCTGAATACGGATTCACTACAAGCGAGTTCGTCACGGAAAGTCCCTGCGACGCAAGCTCTGCGGTCAGATCCGGCAGGGCAGCCGCCGCGTAGAACGGTTCGTAAGAGAGCTCCTCTGTCGTCTCCTCGCCGTCCTCGTCCGTCACCGTCCGCTCCATCGGATACTCCGGCAGTTCCCCCGCCGCGACCGCCTGGTCGAGCTGCGCGAGCATGGCGACATTGGCAATCACAAACACCGTTCTGCCATCGATGAAATCCTGAATCACATCGTCGGAGGTGACGGTATCCGCGTCGATCGCGAAGTATTCATTCAGGCTCTGATAATAGCTCAGGCATTCTTCAATCTTTTCAAGATCCAGCGACACCTGGCCCTTATCATCGCCGTCCTCGCCGCCCAGCTGCGTGTATGCACCGAGAAACATGTAATCGTCAATCACATCAGCCACATTCCACGCAAAAATATTTTCCACCAGAGAAGTCACATCATCCGACTCAAAGGCCTCCGCGTAGGTCAGAATGTCGTCGATTGTGGCCGGGATTTCCTCCGTATAGTATTGATTATAGAGAAGGAAACAGGTTTCAATATAAAAGGGGACTGCGATTATCTCCCCGTCGTAGGTCACCGCATGCGCCGCTTTTTCCGAATAGTCCTCCGCGATATCATCGCCATCCAGCCTGGACGCAAGTCCCGCCAGATACGCCTTCTCAAGCTGGGAACTCGACGCGACGTAAAGATCCGGTCCTGTCATTTCTTCTGCCATGGACTGCTCGCCGATGGTCTCGATGTAGTCCACTTCCGACACAAGCTCCGTATTCACTTCAATGCCGTAGGCTTCCGCTGCCTCAGCCGCCGCCGTCTCCATGTATTCCTGCAGCTCCGGGTCGGTATACCAGACCAGGATCGGCTGCTCCTCCACAAGTTCGGGCTCTGCCGTCCGGTTATTCAGGGCAGAATGAATACACTGCGCCAGGAACATCAGCGCAAGCAGCACGATAAGCGGTTTTTTCCACGATATTTT
Source organism: Lachnospiraceae bacterium (assembly GCA_021204285.1). Classification (GTDB taxonomy): domain Bacteria; phylum Bacillota; class Clostridia; order Lachnospirales; family Lachnospiraceae; genus Hominiventricola. The sequence continues at coordinate 6,744 of JAJPZP010000037.1, forward strand.
CATACAATTTTCTCTCATTTTACAGCAAGGCCTTCTCCAGCTTTTCAACCATCTCATCGACATCCGCCTTCGTGATCACAAGCGGCGGCACAAAGCGCAGTACATTACTCCCCGCCGTGATGATAAGCACACCTTCCTCCTGTGCCCGGCTCACGATCTCACCGATCGGGCGGCCTGTCACCTCAATACCCTGGATCAGCCCCTTACCACGGCGCTCCGCAAAGAAGTCATATTTCTGTACAAGCGCATCCAGCTTTTCAGTGAGATACGCGCCGACTTCACGGACATTATCCAGAATATGCTCCTCCTCATAGAGATCAAAAACCACGCTCACCGCCGCGCAGACGGAGCTT
>JAJPZP010000037.1:7106-10797 GCA_021204285.1 Lachnospiraceae bacterium
ACGAAGGGATTACCGCCATAGGTCGTGCCGTGATCTCCGGGAGCGAGCGAACTTTCCGCAGCTTTCTTTCCGACGACGAAAGCGCCCACCGGCACACCGCAGCCGAGCGCCTTGGCGCAGGTCATCACATCCGGCTCCACGCCGTACTCCTGCCAGGCGAACGGATAGCCGGTCCGGCCCATGCCACACTGAATCTCATCGAGAATCAGAATCAGATCCTTCTCATCGCAGAGCGCGCGCAGTCCCTTCAGGAACTCCTCCGTGGCCGGATAGATACCGCCCTCTCCCTGCAGCGTCTCGAGAATAATTCCGCAGGTCTTGTCCGTCACCTGCGCCTTCACGCTCTCGAGATCGTTGTAGTCCGCGAAGCGCACGCCGCCGATCAGCGGCTCAAAGGGCTCGCGGTAATGCGCGTTCCCGGTCACGGAGAGCGCGCCCATGCTCCTGCCATGGAAGGAATGGTTCATCGCAATGATCTCGTAGCGATCCTTCCCGTATTTTCCATAAGAATATTTCCGCGCGACCTTCAGTGCGCCCTCAATCGCCTCAGTGCCGCTGTTCGTGAAGAATACCTTCTCCATGCCGCTGGCCTTCTTCACCTTCTGCGCGGCCTCCATCATCGGGACGGAGTAGTACAGGTTGGAAATATGCGTCAGCTTGTCGATCTGGTCCTTCAGCGCCTGCGTGTATTTTTTATTGTTGTAGCCGAGCGACTGCACCGCGATGCCCGCCGCAAAGTCCAGATATTCTTTTCCGTTTACATCGTAGAGATGTACGCCTTCCCCGTGATCCAGCACGATCTGGTAACGGTTGTAGGTATGGAGAATCGCCTCCTCCGCCTGCTCAATATAAGGATTACTCATGATAAAATCTCTCCTCTCCGTCTCCCAGGATCGCCGTGCCGACGCCCCGGTTTGAAAATACTTCCATCAGTACGCTGTGCGGAATGCGCCCGTCTATGATATGGACGCGGGATACGCCTGCCTCAATCGCATCGATGCAGTTCGCGAGTTTCGGAAGCATGCCGCCGCCGATCGTTCCGCCGCTGATCAGCTCTCTCGCCTCGCTGACGGAGATCTCGGAAATCAGGGAATCTTTATCATTGAAATCCCGGTACACGCCCTCGATGTCAGTCAGGAATGCAAGCTTATTGGCCTTCACCGAACGCGCGATCGCGCAGGCCGCGTCGTCGGCGTTGATATTATAGGTCTCGAAATGCTCATCGAGGCCAATCGGGCACACGATCGGCAGGAAGTCCTTCTCCAGCAGGTCGTAGAGGATCTTGGGATTCACCTCATCGATCTCTCCGACGTAGCCGATATCCTGTCCGTCGGAATATTTTTTATGTACTTTCAGAAGGCCGCCGTCCTTTCCGCTGATGCCGACCGCCTTGACGCCGAGCTCCTGCACCATCGTCACGAGGCTCTTGTTCACGCGGCCCAGAACCATCTCGGCGATCTCCATCGTGGCCTCGTCGGTCACTCTGAGGCCGTTGACAAAGCGCGGCGCCATGCCGCCTTTGCCGACCCACTTGCTGCTCGCCTTGCCGCCACCGTGGACGATGATCGGCTTGAAGCCGACGAGTTTTAAAAGGGTCACATCGCTGATCACGCTTTTTTTCAGGTTTTCGTCGACCATGGCGCTGCCGCCGTACTTGACGACGATGATCTTCCGGTTGAACTTCTGAATGTAGGGCAGCGCTTCAATCAGGACAGCTGCCTTCTCCATATATTTTTCGTAGTCTTCTCTCATGGGGTCCTCCTTGGCCAAACGGGCGCTCCCTCGGAGGAACATATCTGACGCGGACCCGCTCCCGCTCAGTGTGAGACGTAGCGGACACTAAGGCTCAGCTATCGCCTGACGGCTCTGCTTCGCCAAGTGCCGACGTCTCACAATGGTCCGCTTTCAGATATGTTCCTCCAAAGGAGCTACTGTATTGGCAAATGTCAGATACGATAACTCCAGATAATTTACAAATAAAATATCTGGAGAATATTTTATTTTTATTTAACTGCGGTAGTCCGCGTTGATGTTTACATACTCGTGGGTCAGGTCACAGCCCCAGGCGAGGGCGGTCTCGCTGCCCATTTTGACGTCGGCGATGGCGGTCACGTAATCTTCGGAGAGGATTTTTGTGGCGAGATCTTCGCTGTAACCGGTCGAGACGCCGTTCTCGATGATCTTGATTTTGCCTGCCGCGCTCTCAAACCAGAGGTCAACCTGATCGGGATCGAACTGCGCGCCGGAGTAGCCCATGGCGCAGAGGATGCGACCCCAGTTCGCGTCGTGGCCGTAGATCGCGGCCTTGGTCAGCGTCGAGGTGACGATTGATTTGGCGAGGATCTTCGCCTGTCCGTGTGACTCGGCGCCGATGATCTTCGCCTCGAAGAGGCAGGTCGCGCCCTCGCCGTCGCCGGCGATTTTTTTCGCGAGCTCGGTATTGACGTAGTGGAGCGCTTCTTTAAAGATAACGTAGTCCTCGCCCTCCGCGGAGATGACGGGATTTCCGGCCAGGCCGTTCGCAAGCAACAGAAGGGTGTCGTTCGTCGAGGTATCGCCATCCACGGAGACCATGTTGTAGGTGTCCTGCACATCCTCGGAGAGGGCTTTCTGCAGCATCTCCTTCGTGATCGCGGCGTCGGTCGTGAGGAAGCTCAGCATCGTGCACATGTTGGGATGGATCATGCCGGAGCCCTTGCACATGCCGCCGATCGTGACGGTCTTTCCGCCGATCGTGACCTCCGCGCCGACGTATTTGGGCTTCGTGTCGGTCGTCATGATCGCGCGCGCGGCCTCCAGTCCGGCCTCTTCGGTAAACTGTTTTTCCTCCGCGAGCTTCGCGACGCCCGCCGCAATGCGGTCGATCGGGAGCTGCATGCCGATCACGCCGGTGGAGGCGACCAGCACGGAGTCCGCGGAGATGCCCAGCGACGCGGCAGCGGCTTCCGCTGTCTTATGGCAGTAACCGTAGCCCTCCTCGCCGGTGCAGGCGTTCGCGATGCCGGAATTGACGACGACGGCGCGGGCCGGCTGTCCGTCGTACACCAGCGCCTGGTCCCATTTGACCGGCGCGGCCTTGACAAGATTCGTCGTAAAGGTACCGGCCGTCACGCAGGGCGCTTCGCTGTAGATGAGCGCCATATCCTTCCGCCCTTTGTATTTAATTTCCGCTTCCACGGCCGCGGCCGCGAAGCCCTTCGCGGCCGTCACGCCGCCCGTTATTTTTTTCATACCAATCTCCCATCCGCCGCCTTTCATTTGGCAGCACAAACAGCGCTGTAAGCTGGTGGCACTCTTTTAGCACGAACCGAAGCCCGGCCATATTCTATCCTGCTTCCTCTTATATGATCTGCCATGCATTCACTGCTTAACTGTCATCTTCTTCAATGAAAGCAGTAATATTTGCCTCATTCAGGGTAAAATCATAATAGTTCAGGTCCTGCCGCTTCGTCCAGCCGATCTTGTTCCAGAATGCGTTTCCAATATCATTCTTCGTGAAGGCGATCAGCGACACTTTATTGATCTGCTCCGCGCGCAGAGCTTCCATACAGGCCACGACCATGGCTTTCCCGACGCCGCGGCGGCGGTAACCCTTGCGCACGCACACGTGATAAAAGCAGCCCCGTCTGCCGTCGTGTCCGCAGAGGCTCGCGCCGATCAGCAGCTCACCCTCCCAGGGCGTGCCGCGCGG
>JAJPZP010000118.1 GCA_021204285.1 Lachnospiraceae bacterium
CTCTGTGAAGACGGAGCCGTATGAGAAGAAGGGGTTTTCGCTGTTTCATAAAAACTAGGACTTGCGAAACCGAAAAAATTATTGTATAGTAGTCACGAACTGAAAAATGTACATGAAAGGGCATGGAAGAGCGAAAGCGTTCCATGCCTTTTCTGATTTACGGAGGAAATACTATGGATGGTATGGATCGCAGTATTTTAAAATGTCTCAGCGAGAATTCCAGACGTTCCGCGACGGAGATCAGCCAGACCGTGCATCTGTCAGTGGCCGCGGTGATCGAGCGTATACGTAAGATGGAGCGTGGCGGGATCATCCGTCAGTACACTGTGATACTGGATCAGCACAAAATCGGAAATGATGTGACGGCTCTGATGGAAGTCTCACTTGAGCATCCCAGGTATTATGACGGGTTCACAGAGATTGTGAACGCGAATCCGGGCATTGTAGCCTGCGATTATCTGACCGGCGACTATGATTTTATGCTGCGGATACAGACGAAATCATCGGAGACGCTGGAGCAGATTCACCGGGTTATCAAAAATATCCAGGGAGTTTCGGCCACGAAGACTTATTTCGTATTGAAGGAGGTCAAATGCGGCGCGGCTGCGGCGGACGATGTATAGCTTCTTTTTCCTCCGGTTATACTAGTACAACGTACTAGATGTAAAAGGAGGTATACTTTGATGAATAAAGGTTTGGATTGTTGTGCACTGACCATCGTTATCATCGGAGCCATTAACTGGGGATTGATCGGATTCTTCAGGCTGGATCTTGTTTCATGGCTTTTCGGAAATATGAGCTGGCTGTCCAGGATTATCTACGCCCTGGTCGGAATCTGTGGTCTGTACCTGATTTCGTTCTATGGCCGGATTTCCAGGGACTGAAAAGAATTAATTGCCATTTTGCAGCGTCTGTGCTATACTCGACTCACTGGCGGGTTTCAATAAGGGTGACGGGTGCTTGCAAATATGAAAATTGAGATGACAGAGGAAATCGACCGCATGCTTTCCGGCAGCAGGCTGCCGCTTTATGAGAAGGCGGTCGTCTTTGCGGCTACAGCGCATCAGAGAACGACGCGGAAGGGAAGCCGGATTCCTTACCTGACGCATCCGGTTGAGGCGGCGGCGATTGTTGCCGAGCTGACCGACGATGAGGAGCTGATTGCGGCTGCAGTGCTGCACGATGTGGTGGAGGATACCGATATCACATTGCCGATGATTGAACAGTACTTCGGGAAGCGGGTCGCGTACTATGTCGGCTGCGAGACGGAGAATAAGCGACGGGATCTCCCTCCGGAGAGCACCTGGGAGCTTCGCAAGCAGGAGATGATCACCTATCTGCGGGAAAAGGCTGACCGGGGCGCGAAGATGCTGGCGCTGGCCGATAAACTCTCAAATCTTCGTTCCATTGAGCGGGATACACGGAAGATCGGAGATCGTGTGTGGGAGCGCTTCAATCAGAAGGACAAGGCAAAGCATGCCTGGCTGTACCGGCAGATCGCGGAGGCGCTGCGGGATCTCGATGAGTATCCGGCCTGGATAGAATACGACGGACTGGTGAAGGCAGTATTTGAAGAGTGAGTTTAGCGAGGAGGCTGTATGATCTGTATACAGTCTCTCGCTTTGTAATAGAGTGAACGATAAAAATAAATTTTCGTTTACCATAAGCAGAAGGAGGAGACGTAGGATGAAACCGTATTGCGAGATGAGCAGGGAAGAACTGCTGGCACTGGAAAAAGAGCTGACGCTTCAGTATGAGGAAGCAAAAGGAAAGGGACTGAAGCTCGATATGTCGAGAGGGAAGCCTGCACCTGCACAGCTGGATATGACGATGCCGATGATGGATATTTTCAACAGCAGTTTTGATATGACGGACGAGGCAGGGGTAGATGTGAGAAACTACGGATGCCTTGAGGGTATCGTAGGTGCCCGGCGTCTGCTCGGCGAGATGCTCGGCGTGGATGCACAGCACGTGATCGTGTTTGGCACCGCCAGCCTGAATGTGATGTATGATACGGTTTCCCGTTCTGTGACACACGGTGTCATGGGCAGCACGCCCTGGTGCCGGCTCGACAAGGTAAAATTTCTGTGCCCCGCGCCCGGTTATGATCGCCATTTCTCGATCACGGAACACTTCGGTATTGAGATGATCACGATCCCGATGCAGGAAGACGGGCCGGACATGGATCTGGTGGAGGAATATGTGAAGGATCCGGCGGTAAAAGGCATCTGGTGTGTGCCGATGTACACAAACCCGCTCGGAATTACATACTCGGAGGAAGTCTGCCGCCGGATGGCGCATCTTGCGCCTGCCGCGGAGGATTTCCGGATCTACTGGGACAACGCCTACTGTGTCCATCACCTCTATGAGGACCGGCAGGATACACTTCCGGAGATGCTCGCGCTCTGTCGTGAGGCAGGAAACGAAGATATCGTGCTGGAATTTGCATCCACCTCAAAGATCAGCTTTGCAGGCGCCGGGATCAGCTGCATCGCCGCTTCCATCGGAAATCTGGAATGGGTGAAAGACTCCATGACTTACCAGATTATCAGCCACGACAAGATCAATCAGCTGCGTCATGTGCTGTATTTCAAGAATCTTGACGGCATCAAAGCGCATATGAGAAAGCACGCCGATATTCTGCGCCCGAAGTTTGAGCTGGTGCTGGAGACGCTGGAGCGCGAGCTCGGCGGTCTCGGCATCGGAACCTGGACGAAACCCCTGGGCGGCTACTTCATCTCATTCAATGCCATGGATGGCTGCGCGAAGGCGATCGTTGCAAAATGCAAAGAAGCCGGCATCACCCTGACCGGAGCCGGTGCGACCTACCCCTACGGAAAAGACCCGCACGACAGCAACATCCGCATCGCCCCCTCCTACCCGAACCTGGAGGAGCTGAAGATCACGGCGGAACTCTTCGTCCTGTGCGTCAAACTGGTAAGCGTGGAAAAACTGCTGGAGACTGCGAAATAAGAGAAGTTTGTATGGGGCCTTTGATGTGACAAAGGGACGCGGTTCCCGACCGATATATGCATTCGGACTCGCTTTCGCTCAGGGGGAGGACGCAGCGGTACTAGGCTCAATCTTCGCTTTCAGCTCGATTTCGCCAAGAACCGGTGCCTCCCCGATGGTCCGTATGCATATATCGGTCGGGGAACGCTATGCTATGGCCGATGTACAAGTGTCTGTAAAACACTACTTCTACATTCAAAAATCCAACAAGTCCATATAAAAGCATCCGATGCAAACACATCTTCTCGGATGTTGCATATTATGGCGAACAGACAGATGACAATATGGCAGATGACCCTGACTCCTGATTTCTATAGCAATTAAACCAAAGGCTTATAGCGTAGCGGAAAGGAGTCCTGCCATTAGACATAGCGTAGCGCCCCTGCCGGCATGTACATACGGACCATTGGGGAGGCGTCGGTTCTTAGTGAAGTCAAGCCGTCAGGCGCAGACTGAACTTAGAACCGCTACGTCCTCCCCCTGAGCGAGAGCGGGTCCGAATGTACATACCGGCAAAGGGACGCGTCCCTTTGCCATAGTATAGCGGTAGCCGACAGCCGCGTCTCTTTGCCATAACCTTTCTGTGGCCATTCAGCCCATCCCTGCCATGTAATTGATGAACTGCTGCGCCGTCCGCCCGGAGATCCCGCCGTGACTGAGCTCCCATTTGTTGGCTTCGGCGCACAGCTCCTCATCGGAGCAGGTGATCGACGGATAGCGTTTCCGCAGCTCCTTTACGATCGTGAAATATTCCTTCGGCGTCGGTTTGCCATAGTAGATCGTTACGCCGAAGCGGGCGACGAGTGACAGCTTCTCCTGCATCGTGTCGGAGCGGTGCATGCCGTTCTCGTTCTCCATATCATTGCGGTCGTTCCAGCTCTCCTTGATCAGGTGGCGCCGGTTTGAAGTGGCGTAGATCAGGACATTGTCCGGCTTCGTCTCCATGCCGCCTTCAATAATCGCCTTCAGGTATTTGTATTCGATTTCGAAGTCCTCAAAAGACAGATCGTCCATATAGATAATGAAGCGATAGTTCCGGTTCTTGACCTGCGCGATGATATTCGACAGATCCTGGAACTGATGCTTGTAGATCTCGATCATTCGCAGACCCTGGTCGTAGTATTCATTCAGGAGCGCCTTGATGCTTGTTGACTTGCCGGTTCCGGCGTCGCCGCAGAGCAGCACATTGTTGCAGGGCAGCCCTTTGATAAAAGCTTCCGTGTTATCGATTAATTTCTTTTTCTGAATTTCATAGCCGATCAGATCGCTTAAGACCACGCGGTCTGTATTGTTGATCGGAAGGAACTCCACGCCATTTTCGAGGTGTCGGATGCGGAAGGCCCGGTTCAGGCCGAACATGCCAACGCCGTAAGCCGCGTAAAAATCGGTGATGATATCGAAAATCTCATTTTCATCCTTCGCCTGTTCGATCTTTTCACTGATTGCCTGTACCTTTTCACTGACATTGCGGTTGTACATGCGCTCCTTCTTCGGGATTGCGCGGTAGTGGCAGACGGTTGTGAAGCAGTCGATGCCGAGCGCCTCCTCAATCGGAGCGAAATCAAAGTCGAAGAGCCTTTTGAAGACGGCGAAATCTCCCTTCGCGAAGTGATTGACCGTGCCGTCGTTCGCGCCGACCTTCTCGCTTGTCATGCTGAAAGAATTTTCATTTGTCAGCAGGATAAAGGTCAGATAGTTGTGCCACAGATTTTTGTCGAAACCGTACAGGGTCGACAAATCGAGCAGCGCTTTCATCTGTTCATAGATACGTGTGGTCAGCTCTGCGTTGCTCGCCCGTTTCAGTTCGAAGTCCTCAAAGATGCCGGAGAGCTTCAGCAGAATACTGTTCTCCCCGAGGTCGCGGTATAAGATTAATTTTGCTGTTTCTCTGTACATATTTTTCTCCTATCCCAGTATCAGGAAATATCCCAGGACGAGAATACCGAGGACGATGCGGTAGACGCCGAAGGAAATAAAGTTGTGCTTCCGGATGTAGCCCATCAGGAAGCGGATCGAGAAGATCGAGACCAGGAAGGCGGTGATCATGCCGACGAGCAGGACTGCGATCTCATAGCCGGTAAATACCAGGCCGAATTTCAGAATTTTCAGAAGGCTGGCTCCGAACATCACCGGGATGGCGAGAAAGAAACTGAACTCCGCCGCTACGCCCCGCGATGTACCGAGCAGGATGCCGCCGAGAATCGTGGCTCCTGAACGCGAAGTGCCGGGGATCAGCGCCAGTACCTGAAAGACTCCGATGCCGAAGGCAACGGACCAGGGCAGCTGTTCAAGCGATTTATAGCGCCGCTTCGGGCGATGGTTTTCGACGACGATGAACAGGACGCCGTAGACGATCAGCATGACGGCTACCGTTACATAATTGTAGAAGGCCGCGTCGATCGCGTCGTCAAACAGAAGTCCGATCACCGCCGCGGGCAGCGCAGCTACCAGCACCTTGAACCAGAGAATCCAGGTATCTCTCTTAATCCAGCCGTTTTTCGGGGAGCAGAGAGGCCAGAGTTTCTGAAAATACAGGACGACGACGGCCAGAATCGCACCGAGCTGGATGACGACGCGGAACATCTCCATAAACTCTTCTGATACATTGAGCTGGATGAATTCCTCCACGAGGATCATGTGTCCGGTGCTGGAAATGGGAAGCCACTCCGTGATTCCTTCCACAATTCCCAGGATAATGACCTTTAAAAATTCCAACATCTGTAAAATCTCCTTTGCCAGAAAATACATACTCATTGTAGCGAGCGACTGCTTAAAAGTCAACTTAACAAAAAAAAGGATTTATGCTATGATAATAAAAATATGTCGATTTGGCGGACCTGGGTGGGAGAAAATACGATGAAACAGCGGATGATCGAGAAGTTTGAGGAAATCTACGGAAAGGGCGGCGAAGTCAGCGTCTACTTCGCGCCGGGACGGGCAAACCTGATCGGGGAGCATACGGACTATAATGGAGGACATATCTTTGCCTGTACACTGACGGCGGGAACCTACGCGGCGGCGAGAAAGCGTCCGGACAATCGTTTCCGTTTCTGTTCGCTGAACTACCCGGAAAGCGGCATCCTGGACCGCGCCGGCGACGAGCTTGATTACCGGGAGGAGGATAACTGGGGAAATTATCCGAAGGGAGTCATCCGTACTTTCATCGCGAAGGGCTATCCGGTGGAGGGTGGACTGGACCTGCTGTATTACGGTGAGATTCCGAAGGGGCTGGGCATCGGCTCTTCTGCCGCGATCAATGTGGCGACCGGACTGATTCTGCGCGACCTGATGGGTCTTGAGAATGTGACAAAGATCGATATCGCGCTGTTCAGCGCATTGGCGGAGGGAGAATACATGAAGAATGGCGGCGGAATTCTTGATCCTTTTACCGTTGCGATGGGAAAGAAGGATCACGCGATTCTGCTCGATACGAGCGATTTCTCCTACAGCTATGCGCCGCTCGATCTGCCGCACGAGAAGGTGATCATTACGAACAGCGGAAAGGCCAGAGAGGGTCTGGTGGAACGCACGCTCGAGCGCAGGCGCGAGTGCGACCAGGCGCTGCGGGAGCTGCAACGGGTGATTGCGATCAACAATCTCTGTGAACTGACCGCGGAAGTTTTTGAACAGGTGCAGGAGATGATCAAGAGTCCGGTTCGTGTGCGCAGAGCGCGCCATGTTGTGACGGAAAACCAGCGGACCCGGCAGGCAGTGGAGGCGATGAAGAGGGGCGATATCCGGGAATTTGGTCAGCTCATGAACGCTTCGCATCTGTCGCTGAAGGAGGACCATGAGGTGTCCTGTGAGGAGCTGGATGTTCTGGTGGAGGAGGCCTGGGAACTTGACGGCGTCATCGGTTCCCGTATGATGGGAGCCGGATATGGCGGCTGTACCATCAGCATCGTCGATGAGGACTCCGTCAGTGAATTTATCGAGAAAGTCGGGACAAATTATACCCGGCGGACGGGCCGCCGGGCAGAGTTCTATGTGGTAGAGACAGGTGACGGAGCTACAAGACTGTAGCTCCTTTTTCTATCCGGCTCTCCCAGACAGAGACGCCGCTGTCCTGGAAGACGTCGCGCAGCCGCTTCCGGAGCGCTTCCTTTGATACTCCGCGGCGGAGCACCACCTGCAGGAAACCGCCGCCGCCCGCGCCGCAGATCATCTTTCCGGCGATCAGATCATCGATGGACAGCAGAATCTGGTCGATACAGAGATTCGTGCAGCCTGCGTCCAGCTTCTTCGAGAGTTCCCAGTGCTCGCTGAGCAGCCGGGCGAAGCCGTCCACATTTCCTTTTTCCAGTTCAAAACGCATCAGTACCGCCGAGCGCTGAATATCATAGAGCGCTTCAAGGCTGTCCGGATTATTTCCAATATAGCGGCCGGTCACTTCGCGCAGCAGATTTCGCGCAAGCCTTCGCTGACCGGTGTAGATCAGGCAGAAACGGTCGTTCAGTTCCGCCAGCGTCTCATCGGAAATCCGGAGCGGTGTGCACGCGATCTCCTGCTTCAGGCCGACATGGGATGTGACCATTTTGACACCGGGAGCGAGGCCGCCGACCTGATCCTGCCAGCCGCCGCCCGTTGACATGAGCTGCTCCATACACAGGACGCGGTTGTAGAGTTCATTCTGCGTAGCTTCCATGCCGAGAATATCATAGAGTCCCTTGACGCAGGCGCCGGCCAGGATCGAGCTGGTGCCAAGACCGGAGCCCTTCGGGATGTCGATGACCCTCGTGTTGAAATACAGGCCGCCGCCGAGCCGTTCGCAGATCGCCTCCACAGGAATTCCCTCCTGCAGGGGAATGAGACCGCAGACAATCAGCGCCGCCTTGTGGAGGGCAAAGGCGTCATGCGGATTCCGGCAGTCCTGCAGTTCTCTCACATCGGTAAACTCCCGGTAGGAGCCAATGTCGGTTGAGGTGAGGACAATTCTGCGCTCCGGGATCTTTTTCAGCGTCACTTCGATCGGCAGTCTCCCATCGAAGGAGAGCGCGGCGTTCAGCACCGTGCCGCCGTGCTCCATGCAGTAGGGCGGGGTGTCGCTCCAGCCGCCGCCCCAGTTGACGCGGACGGGCAGGCGTGTGACAGTCTGTTCCTTCATCAGCCGCAGCTCCGGCCGGTAATGAGTTCCGGCGATCGCAGCGTTCAGGACGCTCGCGGAAATGGTGCCAAAGCATTTTTCTGCAAGCCGCTGAGCGGCGTCCCTGTCCGTGACAAGACGTGACAGGTAGTAGTAGATACGTATTTTGCGGCTGAACTGTTCCGGAATATTTTCATCCATCCGGTCCGCTTCCTGCACGAGATAGCGCTCAATCCGCGGCGTCACCTCGATGTGAACCTTCTCCACCCAGGTACCGTCGTCGATTGCCTGTAAAATACTCTCGGCCCGCACTTTGTCCAGCAGTTTCTCCTGCCAGGGCAGGATCGCGGTCACATCCGCGCGGCGGAAACTGTCGCTGAGACTGGTCATCTCGTCAGCGGGCGTTCGTGAAAGCGCTTTTGCTACGGCCTCCTCAATGGTATCACAGACCGGGCAGACCGGCGCGGTCCAGAGTGGCTGATCCAGCGGTTCCCCGAACAGACGGTTTTCTTTGGGATTGTCTCCAACGCCGTACATGCGGACGGCAAAACGCCCGTCTTCGAGCTTCAGTCCATGCAGAACGGTACCGTCCGGTACCGTTTCTCCGTTCAGTGTCACACCGGAGAGAATGCAGCTGCGTCCGACCCTGCTGCCGTGGTGGATATAACAGTCCTCAATGTAGCTGCCTTCCGCGACAAAGGCCCGGCGGCTGATGTAGCTGTTGCTGACGGCATAGGGTGTATCTGTCGTGTTGGAATTTACATTTCCGGACCAGCTGAGGAAGCGGTATTTTCCGAGGTCGGCCATCATCATGCGCAGCAGCTCCTGTGTGGTTCCGAAGTGAATAAAAGACGCGGGCGACATACGGATCAGACGCATGCGGAACGGGTGCAGCGCCTCCCAGAGCGCGGCACGGCAAGCGCGCAGCTGCGGGGTAAAATCGCCTTCCGGCTGTTCCAGGTAGAACTGTTCCAGCGAGGAACTGCTTGCCAGCGGGTAGAGAAAGTCCGCATAGAAGGAGAGCCGGGCATCCTCGTTGATATATTCTTCCGGATGGTCCTTTACCAGTTCATACAGGGCCATCAAAAGTTCTCTGTCAAGAATCACGGCGCCGGTATCAATGTCAACTTTTCCGGAAGCGTCCACAGCGCCGAGCTCCTGCAGCTTCTGTGCGCTTTGTTTGTGTAGAAAATGCCCGACGTTCCCTTCTTCATCGCGTGTGTAGACGCCGTGATTTTTCCCGGTTTCCACATCCTCCTTGATCGAGAGGGCGGCAGCACCGCGGGAATAAAAATCAATCTGAAGTGCGTTGAACAGGAGCAGTACATCTCCGGAACAGACGAGCATTCCTTCGCTGATCCGCGGCGCGACGGTACTCATGCCGATCATGAATTCGTCGAACAGCGTGGAGCGCCGTCCATCCGGCAGCAGCCGCGGTACCGGTGAGAACAGCTTGCCACAGGCGGAATACTGCGGAATCCGCTTACTGTCGCCGCCGGAGTGGATGACGAGAATCCGCCTGCCGTCCAGCGCTTCCCGCCGGCATACATAGAGCAGCGCGTTCAGCGTCGCGCCGCCGCTGCCGACCCTTTTCCCGCCCGGATCCGGAAGAACTGCAAAGTGTGTCGTCTCCGGGAGCTGGTGAAGACGTTTCCGATAGGAAATCTGCTCTTCGTAGGCACGGGCCTGCGCCTCATTTGAGGCGGTCAGTATGACATAATCCCAGGCGGTTGCCCGTCCGGCGAGCACCTGCTGGTAATTTTCGAGGGCGTCATTATAGGACTGCTGCTCAAACAGTGTAGTATAATCCGTCATATTTCCTTATCCTCCGGGGAAATTTCATTCCTTCATTATAGCAGAGTCTTCATATTTTGTGTAGTCAAATTGGCGAGGGTTTGTTATACTATAAGAAACAGCGGCACATTGCCGCAAATACAGACTGGAGGTCAAAAAGGAAATGAAAGTAGGCTTTGGCTGTGATCACACAGCGATCGATCTGAAGAAAGAAATGATGGAGTATATGACGCAGAAAGGCTATGAGTGCGTGGACTATGGTGCGTATGACGCTTCTGTCCGTGTGGACTACCCGGATCAGGGACTGAAAGTGGCGGAGGCCATCAAGGCCGGGGAAGTCGAGAAGGGCGTCCTGATCTGCGGGACGGGCATCGGCATTTCTCTGGCGGCGAACAAGGTGCCAGGTATCCGTGCGGCGGCATGCAGCGAGCCGTATTCCGCGATGATGACCGCTAAGCACAACAACTCGCAGATCATCGCCTTCGGCGCCCGTGTGGTGGGAAATGAGCTTGCGAAGATGATCCTGGACGCATTCTTTGACAGTGAGTTCGAGGGTGGCAGGCATGCGGAGCGCGTGCAGAAGATCTGCGATATCGAGGCGAAGTACAGTAAGTAAGGCACAAATAAGTAAGCGCAAAAACATCCCCCTTTCCGTGACGGCAGGGGGATAAAAAAAGGGAGGATGCCGGGGGCTGTTCCCCCGGCATTATTATGAAAAAGTTTATTTAAAAGTATTAACTGGCTGCCTTGTTTTGATGGTTTTATTA
>JAJPZP010000033.1 GCA_021204285.1 Lachnospiraceae bacterium
AACGGCACATGAGTCCAGATAAAGTTGCTAGATATCATTGATACAATACACTAGTGGCAGAGTGATGACATCATACATTGGCATTTTTATACCTGCTCTCTAGCTCTGAAAAAAACTCTTTGTAGTCTCTGCCTTTTCCATCCAGCATATCCTGGTAACTCTCCATCACCATACGGCGGACTTCCTTTTGGTTTTCTTCCATAACCGTCGAATAATTTACTCTATCTGCTTTCACTGCTACTTCCATCCCTGCGCCTCCTTCCATTTGGTGAGGTTCATCACTACACCTGTGCAAGCCATTCAAATTAATTTTATTATAATCCATCTGTCTGCTTTAAAGCAACACCTTTATCTTGGAAAATGGCGACGCGCTCAATAAAAAGTTCCCCTTTACAGCACACCCAGCTTTTTCAGTAACTTCACACAGTCCCGTGCTCCCTGCACATAGAGATATTCACACTCCTGCTGAGCAATCCGACTTGTCTTTGTAAAATATTCATCCAGCACCTGCCGTTCCTTTTCAGGCAGCTTTTCCATCACAGCCTTTGCTTCTTTTGCAAGCGCCCCCACCTCCCGGTAGATTTCCTTTTCGTCCTCCCCGCAGCTTTCCCTCCTGGCCGCCAGCGCCGCTTCCGTCAGTTCCGTAATCGCTGTCTCATAAATCTCGTTTCTATCCATCTATGTTTTCACTCCTTTACTGTCAGTTTTCCCGTCTCTGATATTTATACGCGCTTTCAAAATCAACCGCGCCATTGATACGTTTCACCTCATCCACGCACTTCACATGGAGCTTCTGCAATTCTTTCTCATCCACGTCATGCGTATAGGCGATGACCTGCGACAGCTTGCTCAACTCCACCGCGATCTTAAAATCCATCCGGGCCAGACGGTTTTCACTGTCCCGCACTGTACCGGTCATGACGGAGGAGAGCGACTGCAGAAGATAGTCCTCCGCTTTCTTCGCAGTAAGAAATCCCAGGTAAAACCGCAGCGCATCCTCGATCAGTTCCGTGCGGCTCTGTACCGTGGAGTCACGGATATAGGTGTCGGCAAGCTCCACCAGATCCGTATCCACCCGGACAGAAAACTTCATCTTCTCCTCATTTTTCCCCATCTTTCTTTCCTTCCTGCCAGACCTTTGGCGAGCCACCTGCTGCGTTCTGCAAATTTGCGTGTATCTGGAGCATGCTGCCTAAGACAAGCCACCCAAATATTTAAAACCCTTTTTTCCGGGTGCCGAATGTAATTCCCGACCGGCTTTGCCGGACGGTGTTTTTCGGGCAAGGGGGCTTTTTAAGGCCACCCGCCCTTTAACCTGCACACTTTTCGACCCTGCCGGAATTCCCCCAAAATGCAGTATTTTCCATCGTATTACGACTGTCTTTACAAGTCCGGCTCATACGCCGCCAAAATTACCCGAATCCCACTCAGGGGTACGCGGATTCCATCCCCTCCCGAAAAGTCGGACACGGCGGCACACAGGGGCTTACGGCGGCGGCTGTGTCTTCTTCAGACTTCCAGCCCACCTACTGCCGTTTCCACAGGAGACGGCAAGCCCGCTGTACCTGCTCCCTGCCTGACCGGCCTGCGGGGACGATCCTTTGACGCCTCCCGGCTCACCCGGTCATCGATATATTCCCGCGTGGCCTGCGGGACGTATTTCTCATAGAGCTTCTGCACTGTATCGTTCAGCTCCGCCTGCAGATCCGCATCCCATTTTCCCATATGGAACTTTAATGCATCCAGCTTCTCCGTGTTAAAAGTTACTGACAAAGTTGTATTCTTCATAGGCTTCCTCCATTCTATCCATCACTGCACTAAGAGACGCGAACCACCTCTCCTCTCAGCAGCCCGCGCCCTTTTCTGTAAGTTTCCGGTGTCAATGTTTCAATGCATCCAGAATCCGGAGCGCATCCAGCATCCCCGCCCTGTAGAGCCTCTCCCGTTCCCCTTCCAGAAGATCCAGGCGATCCAGCCATAGCTGATCCAGCCAAGCGCTGTCCTCTGCGGGGAGCTTTTTCCGGATCTGATTCATCCGCTCCGTCTTTTTCTCCAGCTCCTGGTCATACGCCTGCTCTCTTTGTTCATTCCATTCCTTCCTGACCTGCCGGACCCGCGCTTCCATCGCCTGAATTAAAAGGTCCTTTGCATCTGCCATCTCCATTCCACCTCCTGCTTTTTTATCACACAACATATCAGCTCCCGTATCACAAGTCGATACCAGAATTACACAAAAATCGCTTCTCTTAATTGGGCAGTCTACCCCCGGCGTAATAGTGTGAAGACCAGTACGCGGAATCAATACTGGCATAACCGATGGGATCTCCGCAGTGAAGCATCTGCGAGCCGCCCACATAGATCCCGACATGGCTCACCGGAGTCCCGGAGGCATACGTCCCTGTGAAAAACACGAGGTCGCCGGGCTGCAGCTCTTCTTTCTCTACCACCGCACACTGGTCAAAGATTCCCTGTGCGCTGGTCCGCGCAAGATCATAGACACCGGACTGTGTATAGACCCAGCACACATATCCACTGCAGTCAAAGCCGGTATCCGGAGAACTCCCGCCCCACACATACGCGTATCCGATATAACGTGTTGCCTCCGCAAACAACGCTGCGAAGCTGCCGTCCCCCATGGCTTCTCCCGGCTCCATACCATTGCCGATGGGGTCTTCTGTCCCATACCGCGCCAGCGCATAGACCCGCCAAATGTTTGTCCGATCCTCCTGCGTGACCTCCAGATGAAATGCTTCCCCGATATTTCCGTAGATCACCTCATAGTCCGCGAGAGAGATCGCCACCGTATAGGTTTCCCCGTCCTCATCTTCCCTCTCCTCGTAGGTGACAAAGCAATCCGCGAATCTTTGGTAATCCTCCGTATCCATACGGGGCTGTTCCTCACCGAAGAACAGAGAATAGAAAACGGATTTTACGCTGTACGCATCTACACTTCCATCCTCTGCCATGCCATTGATCTCGGCGACAATTCCATCCAACTCGGCAAGACTTTCCTGCATTGTTTCAATATACGTCCGGTATTCTGCTGGTAGGCTTGCAGACAAATATCCTCCGTGAAATGTCAGATCCACAGCGGCGTGATTATGTTCCGCCGTGGCGGACAGAGCACACAGGATCAGGATGACTGTCAGAAAAAACGGCATCAGGATTCCGACGACCACCGCCGCTACGGCTGTCCGGACACGCTCATCAGACACCGCGGCAAGCGAAACTTTCACCACCCGCACAACGACCGGTGCTGCCATAGGCTCCCTCCTCTCGCCCTGACTTTCAGTTCAATTATTCCATGCCTCCCATCTTTATCTGCACACTCTCCCCGCCCCTGTAGCCACGCATTTCCTGTGTCACCAATTCCCAGGCGCGGTCGATGGCGTCCTCCAGAATCTGTGTGTCGAACTTCGCCGTCTCGTATCCCTGCCGGATGACGTCCGCGTAATAACCAGACGGGATTCCGAACCTGTGCCCCGGCGTCATAACATATACCATCGCGGATACCGGCTTCCCATCCAGCTCCATCTCCATCGTCTGCTTCTCATAAAATGATGGATAGCCCTCATAGTGGTCGAGAGAAATCTCATCTGCCTCGCGGATTTTCCAGAGAAGCACCGGCACTGTGCTCCCCTCCTTCGGCTCCACAGTCGCCACTGCCTGATACGGCCTTCCCCTGAACAGGAGCTCATAATCTTTTAATTCACTTGCCCCGACGACCTTTGCAGTCGGGCAGCGCACTGCCATCTGCGGCAGGTTCAGATTACTCCCATAGGCAATATAAAGAGATTCCTTCCCTTTCTTCTTTCTGCTCAGCATTTCCTCCTCACATCATGCGCATAGAAAAAGCCGGGGATTCCTCACCTCCCCCGGCTGCTTCCGGTGTCTCTGAATATACGGACGGCGGCTGTCTCCCCGGCATCCCCTGCGCCCTCTCTTTTTCCCATTTCTGCCGCATTCGCTCCTTCTGCGCCTCCGCCTGGGCCGGGTCGCGCCACGCGATGCATCCCGGCAGGTTCTTCAGAAGATGCAGACGCGCTGTGGCAAACTCATCCCCGTTCAATCCCAGGCGCAAAAGCCAGGTACGGAAGGTATATTTCTCATTGGTAGTCTGCGTTTTCCTCCTGCTGGCACAGCTCTGGTTCAGCGCCTGCGCTCCGATGGCGAGGCAGAACTGGATATAGGCTTTGATCTTCCCCGCGTGGAGCGTCCCGTTGAACAGCCGGAATTCCACCGTCCCTTTCTGGAATACGGAATGGAGATTGACCCCATGATACCGGGAATCATCATAGTGCCTGTTGCTGCGGCTCTCCCCGTTGTACCAGATGTGCTCTACCTCCTGAAGCGTACGCGGCTTCCTCTTATTTAACTGTTCCAGAAACCTCTGGTCTGTTTTCTGACAGTAACTGCTTTCCCTCGCATAAGGGATCTCCAGTGTCTTATAGATCAGGTCTTCCTTAGACGCTACGATATTTGTAATGTTTCGCAGAGTTCTGGCTTCAAATGGGGATGCGTCGATATGCACATGGATGCCACAGGTATTATTGGTAAGCGCCCCGTTTTCTCGCAGTTTCCGGATGATCTCCTGTACTGTAACAATGTCCCCATACCGGCAGATCGGACTGACCATCTCCGTGCTGTACTCAGCATCTGCGACCACCCTTTGCCTCCCCTCCCTGCGCTCCTCGCGGATGCTGCTGTCACTCATAAATTTCCACTGCCGCCCCTGGCTGTCTACAGCGGCATAGGTATCGTAGTATGCCCCGATATGCGTGATTTCCGTACAAAAATAATCTGCCGCGACCTCCGCCGCGCGCCTGCGGGTGATGCCCGTCATTTCCACCTCGATACCGAAGTGCAGGTCATGAAGATCCATTTGCCGTTACCTCCTATCTGCCGCCCGCCTTCCCGAACAGCTTTGCTTTATGCTCCGGCGCATGAACCATCAGGTTGTAGCGTTCATTGCCGCATTTATACAGACAGACGCCTCGCTGCGGATAACGGATCAGGTTGTATTCGCTCTCCTCCAGCTGCAAGGTGTCCGTATAAAACCTGGCGTCGATGCTGCCCGCATTAAACAGAAACTGGTGCGTGGGAATGGAAAAGAGTGGCTTGGTATACTCCCGGATACCGTCCAGATTGAAATCCTCCAGATTCTGGCTGGCGATGACGACCGCCGAGTCTTTCTTGCGCACACGTTTCATGTAGTTACGGACATACTCCACCGCGGTCAGATTACTCAGGAACAGGTAGAACTCATCCAGGCTGGCCACTGTGTTTCCCTCGGTCAGCAGCTTGTCACTCATGAACGAAAGCACGTTGAACAGCAGGGCATTTTTCAGGCTCCGGCGCGCCTGCAGAAGCCCCTTGACCCCAAAGGTGACGAATCCGGAATCGGTGATATTGGTATGGCCGTTGAAAAACTTGCTCTCCGCACCGACACACATGGAGTTCAACCCCAGCAATATCCCGCGCAGCATATCCGCCATGTAGATCTGCCCGCCGCCCTGTTCAAAGTTCTGATATTCCTCCTCCATAAATGCATACAGGTCGGACAGGATCGGGTACTCCTCCGATGTGATCCGGCTAAAATCGCTCTGGTCGGTAATGCCCCATTTGCAGTACAGCTTCTGCAGCATGATCTCAATCACATCGACCTCCCGGTCAGTAAAATCTTTATAGCTCCGGAAGAAATCCTTCAGAAAGCTGATGTGCTGCGATAGGCGGGAACGAATGCGGAAGGTCTGCGGGGCATCCATATCCTCCGGGCTTCCGGCATCGTCCCAGGTCTTTGGCTCCAGCGGATTGATGATAAACTCCCCGCCCATCAGGTAGATCAAGCCCCCGCCAAGGTTTTCTGTCAGTTCCCCATACTCCATCTCCGGGTCCAGCGCACACACCTGCATCCCCGCTTCCCGAAGATTTGTCAGGAGGAGCTTTAACAGATAACTTTTCCCCTGTCCGCTGTTACCAAGGATCAGGATGTTGGCATTGGTCTTGTCATCCGCGCGGCGATTGAAATCCACCAGCACGTTGCTCCCGAACTTATCCCGTCCAATGTAAAATCCCTGTGGGTCGGTCTTCCCAGAATAATTAAAGGGGTACAGGTTTGCCACGCTGCTGGCCGGAAGCACACGTTCAAACTGGTCGCGGAACAGGTTCCAGCCCGTCGGCATCACACACTGGAAGCCCTGCTGTTGACGAAGCATCAGCCGGTCCACGTTTAACTTGGAGCGGATCAGTTCCGTCAGCACCTCCGTCTGGAGGAGCTTTAGCTGATCCATTCCATTGGCACACAGCTCCAGATAGACCGCCGTGTGAAGAAGCGGTTCCCGGCTGCGGTGCATCTGCGCTACAATGGTCGCCACATCCTTCAGGTTGCTCTCCGCCAGGACCGTCTGCTGCAGGTCACTGGTATTACTCCTGTCCATGCGGTTCTTATTGGCGGCGTTGCTGATGATCTTCCGCTCCTCGGCCGATGTCACATGACGGGTGTAAATGCGCAAAGTTACACCATCCTTCTCCCCCAGGTGAGATAAAATCGCCTGCTCGTCCGTGGCGGTCGGGTACTCCCGCAGCGCCCACACGCAGCGATAAGTGTTCCCACAGATAAAATAATCCGTCTCAAATTTAATAACGGAGGGCGCGACCATATCCAGAAAGCTCTGGATATGAACATCCTCCTCCGATGCCATATATGTGGCATGTTGTCTTCTCAACTGACACCTCCAATCTGTTTTTTCGCGTAAAAAAACGCCGGACGCATTTCTGCATCCGATGCGCGGTCGTCCTTTTTCTTTCTGTTCTGATAGTTATTCACTCAAACCTTTACATACTTCTGATTTTTGCTATTTGGCTTATCTGGAATGGTCATCCTTATTCTTCCCTCTTTGATAAGCGGAGTAAGATAATTCTCCTTAAAGTGAGCGCGGCTTGACATTCCAACATATTCCTGTATTTCCCGTCTTGTACGGGGAAGTATACAAAACTCGACAATGCTGTCTTTTTGATCGAAGTCAACCTTATCTGATTTCTGATCCGTACTTGGCTCCGACTTGACCCCTTCTTGTTCCTGACTTGACCCCGACTTGACCCCCTCCGGAATATTATTCCTCAAGTTACTCTGTTTTTCCAACCACTTGTCATTCTTCAGCGTGGCAAAAACCATAAATTCCACAGTCCTGTACTCCGGCGCCGGAAGACCTGCTTCCTCCATTTCCCGAAACATCCGGTCAACGCCCTCGCCAAATTCTTTTACATACTCATATTCGTGTAAAAATTCAAATATCTTCGGGTTCCTGGAAAAATGAATTTCCCGGATATTTGTCATTCGCACAAGTCCCGGAAACATCCCCGGACTTTCGACTGTAAAGTGGTCTTCAAACATTTTAACCTGAATATCCGTTCCCGTAATGCTGTAATCACGATGTCCGATGCTGTTAATAAGCAGTTCGGTCCAACAGAATTCCGGATACTCAGGAATCGTGACAAACCGGCCTTCCCTTCCAAGAAAAGAATGCTCCCGTATCTGCGTTTTTACAAATTCCGTCGACTTTCTCGCAATATCCAGGATCTTTCCTTCGAAAATAACATCCTTTACAACATTCATTTCCGTACCGACTCTGGCTTCGGTCCCATCATAGCGGATAAAGCGCATCCTTGCTCTTGGAAAGAAGCGCTGCGGATTTTTCCCAAACAACAGGATGGCAGCCGAGCTGATTTCTTCCCTGCCATCATTCTGGACTATAAAATCTTTATTTCCACGAAGATATTCCAGAGGGCCTCTTCCATAACCTATCTTCCCGACATATTCCTGCACGAACTCCAGATCAATGTCATCAAGCGTTGCATTCTTCACCGGTGTGTCCTCAAAAAAGCGGCCGCCTTTAGCATACATCAATCTGGTGCGCTGTTCAAAATTCATTCTCTTGGATTTATCTCCGACACGATAGTACACCTCGTCCGCCTGATTCGCATGGAGCTGACTGCTCTGTATTACGTGCATGATCAGAATATGATTAGGCTTTCCCTCCACATCAATGCAATCCAAAATCTCGGTATCAACATCCACTGATGGGACACAATAATCAAACGGAACGCGCAAAAGCTCATTCACATTCGCTTTGTAGCCATCGATTCCCGTCACATCACCCTTATCCTCAATACCAATAGCAATATCCCCACCATCAGCATTCGCAAACGCGACAATCGGAATTGCCAGCGCTTTCGCATCTATTCTGGCACTTTTTCGGTCAAACGTCTGCAATTCTGTCGTAAATCGCATCTTTTCAATATCCCTGATATGTTCCATACGATTCCTTCCTATCTGAAGATCCTGCCTATATTTTACTCATTTCGTCACAGGTAATCAACGCCAATTTCATAAATTCGCAGGAAAATTCGGCAATGGAAACGGCTCCTGAAATATAGCTGCCACTTCTGTAACCAGTTCAGAATATTCATGTGCATAAGGATTAACATCCTCTTTTAAAAAACTGTATACATTCTTTCCAACCCGGAGAATTTCGCCTGACCTAACCTATGATTTCTTTACAAAAGGATGCCTTGCCGAGTTCAAATCCACCATTTCGGAATGATTGCAACAATTCCTAGCGGCTAAAACTTGGTTTTTACTTCTCTCAAATAGTCTGGTTTCGTCAAACTTACACCCTTGCTTCATTATCGAATCGGCACTAATTAGATTTTTGTGCCGATTTGATATAATTCTATATATCATTTCCAAATCCACAGGTTTTATACGTTAAGAAGCTGTTTGCATTCGATTTTCGCCCGATTAACTCCAATGAAGATTACTGTAAATCCAAGAGACAGTCTCTATTGCTACTCTCATATAACGGCATTCCTTTCCTAGCAACTACCCTTTCCAGGGTAAGGCCTTTACTTTTTTCGTAGAAGCTGTCCGAAGTATCTGCAAGAATATCGACTGAGCGGATATCCATTCGAGCCAGCGCCAGATTGATCTTCTGTATAGCCCGGATCGGCCTTTCTCTACCATCCATCAAAAGAACATAAATATCAAAATCACTATCCTGCCTTGGCTTACCATAAGCAAATGAACCAAACAGATATATTTTCTCTACGTTCACAGTTAAATGGATTATATCCGTGTTTTTTTTAATTCATTTCTGTCATCCTGATTCATATCTCATCTGTACTCGTTTCTTTATTCTATTTGCCACTTATAATAATCTGAACGACAAAAGCCCGATTACAACTCTACTCTTAAAAGGATGACCACACCGGCTGCGATCAGCCACGGCATAGCTGCCAGAAAAAATCCCGGAAGTGCCTTCAGATTATCCAGCCAGCGATATTCTTCGACAGAGAAAACTTTGCGTGGATTGTCGAGATAATACAGTTTTAAAACTGTAGGCGGCGAAACCCGCCCCTGGAAATGGGTCCTGTATTTTCTAAGCTCTCCATTCAGCTCATATTCATATACGCCCTGCGCCATCCTGTCCGCTACCGTACCCTCAACAGCATAGTCCTTGTACCCCCTGACAAGTTTTGCCGTAATCTCATGTCCCTTCAAAAGCGCCCTGTCGCGCTTCTTCTCCCATCCGATGAAATAGTCCATCCTTTTTGATAATTTAATACAAGGGATATGACTGAGTACAAGCACTACGAACACAACCACCCACTTCATTGCATTTACCGGATTGCTGGTAATCCGGTTTATCAGTTCGTCCATTTTCTCACTCCTGATTAATCATATTTTATTTGCATTATATCCTGCTCTATGGAAATTGTCTATTTCTTTCGCCAGCATGCCCATCAATCATCCGGAATGATCCACCGCTCCCCGTCAAAGTCTTCAAATTTTTCTGTTGTCACATTCTGCTCGTAGTATACCGCCATCAGGCGTTTGATATCCTCCCCGTCTGCCCGCTTCACAGAGAAGCCCTGCTCCTTGAGTGACTTCTCAATCCGAGAAAGATAGGGAAAAACCTCGGATTCTTTCTCGTCCTTCAGGCGGATGATAATCAGGAACTCCCTGGCCGTCGCCATCTGTACCTGTATCCGGTCAAGGTGCGTCTGATCCTTCTCCAGCAGTTTCCGGATGGCCGGATTATGCTCCTTCTCCATCCGCATCCGCAGAAAATGCTTATTATCCTCAAAGCTCTCCCTGCTGTTCAGGCACAGCATCTCGATCTCTGCCACCCCTTTCAGCACATTCATAAGCGCATAAATCCGCGCACCCACACTGGCCTCCGAGAGTACCGAAATATTGGAGGGTTTCACCATAAAGTACACCAGCTCCCCATGCCCATAGGTCTTCAGGCTGTAATCCGTGATCGCCCTCGCACCGATCAGCTGGCGCGTACAAGCCCTTAGTTTTTCTTCTTTCTGTTTCTTCCGGCTCAATCCATATACCTCCACTCATAAAACTGTTGTCTCAGGAAGAAATATTCACAGGCATAGCGGATAAAATCCAGGATGCTGATATCTTCCGCTCGGATCGTCAGAAAAGCATACATCGCAGTTGCCACAGCCGGGAAAAAGAGCCCGGTCTGTGTCAGCGCAAGAACCGAGAGCAACGCACACACGCCGATCACACCGATATCCCGCAGCTGCCAGAGCCAGAGCGTGGCTTTGGATTTCAGATTGTCAGGATAGATATACAAA
>JAJPZP010000207.1:0-2613 GCA_021204285.1 Lachnospiraceae bacterium
GGCGTGCACTGGCTGACGGGAAGCGGGCGCTGTTTGCCAGGTGGATCACGGATTTTGACTGTAAGGAAGAGACCGAGTGGTGGTGTCTCGTCAAGGATACACCTTTTGATATGATGTCCTTAAAGTCCAACAGGAGGAGCCTGATTACCAGAGGTCTGAAGCGTGTGGACGTGCGGGTCATTACGCCGGCCGACTATGCGGAGCAGATGGCAAATGTCCTGATCAAGGCCTGGAAATCCTATGACGAACGCTATGAGGAAGGAAACGACCGGGAGCGGCTCACGTCGGAGTTCCGGCAGCTTACAGAGGAGCATCTGGAAAATAATGAGTATCTGGGCGCTTTTCTGAAGGATACGGATACGATGATCGGGTACAGCATCTACATCCTGCATGACGACTGGATTGAATACTCCGTGGTGAAAACAGACCCGGAGTATCTGAATACGCAGGTCAACGCGGCGCTGGCTTATTATGGACTGCAGCGCTATATGAAGCCGGGTATCCGTTATATTCTGGGCGGGTACCGGACAATGATCCATGAGACGAATTACCAGGATTATCTTCTCAAAAATTTTGGATACCGGAAGGCTTACTGCAGACTGCATATCCAGTATCGTCCGTGGATGAAGGCGCTTGTATCCATCCTGTATCCCTGGAGGAATGTGATAAAGAAGTTCAGCAAAAACAGGCTGCTCTATCAGGTATGGTGTACACTGCGGCAGGAAGAAATTCACCGCACATTCTTATAGAAGAGGAAAAAACGCATGAATATCTGGTTTTTCAATCATTACGCGGTTCCCACGAGCCTCTACCCGCTGGCGAGGCCGTACCATTTCGCAAATCGCCTGCAGAAGAAGGGACATAAGGTCACGATCTTTGCGGCCAGCTCCGTGCATCTTTCCGACGTAAATCTGATCACGGACGGCAGTCCGATGAAGGCGAGAAAGATCGACGGGCTGCGCTATGTCTTCCTGAAGGCGCGTAATTACGAGGGAAATGGGATTGACCGGATCCTGAACTTTTTTGACTACACGCTGCGGCTTTTCACGCAGACCCGCAAATTCAATCCGCCGGATGTGATTATGGCGACCTGTGTGCATCCGCTGGCCTGTGCGGCGGGGATCCTGCTGGCGCGGAAATATCGCTGCCGCTGTGTGCTCGAGATCGCCGATCTCTGGCCGCTGACGCTTGTGGAATACGGTGCGATGAAGGAAGGGCAGCCGGTCACGCGCGCGCTCTATGCGCTCGAGCACTGGCTCTACAAAAAGGCCGATGCGGTCGTCTTCACGATGCAGGGCGGAAAACGCTATATTGAGGATATGGGTTGGGCAAAGGACGTTGACCTTGACAAGATTTATTATATCAACAACGGCGTCGACCTGGATCTCTACCACCGCCAGCGGAAGGAGTGCATTCTCGCAGATGAGGATCTGGACCGGACGGATACCTTCAAGGTCATGTACACGGGTTCCATGGGCATCGCGAACTCGGTGCGCGATATCCTGGATACGGCCGATCTTCTGCGGGAATATCCGGCGATTCAGTTCTTCCTGTACGGCGCGGGCTATCAGGAGGAGGAGCTGAAGGCCTACTGCCGTGAGAAAAAGATCACGAATGTGACGTTTAAGGGCAGAGTAGACAAGCAGTATATACCCGGTATCCTGTCCAGAGGGAATGTGAACATGCTGACCGGCCCGAGCGACCGGGTGTCCTACTACGGGATGAGCATGAACAAGATGTTCGACTACATGGCTTCGGAGCGTCCCACGATCTCGAATATTGAGACGCAGAATGATATTTTTCTGGAAAATGAGTGCGGCGTGACGATCCATCCCGGCGACCCGAAGGAGATGGCCGACATGATTCTGCGCTTTTACCGGATGGACAAAGACGAGTATCAGTCCTACTGCGATCATGCGCGCGAAGCGGTGAAGCACTATGATTTTAAATATCTGACGGACGACCTGGAAAAAATCCTGACAGGAGAGGAATGAGATGAAATACGCACTGATTGGCTGCGGCCGGATTGCAACGAACCATGTTAAGGCGGTGTTGAATAACGGTCTCACGTTCGCGGCGGTCTGCGACGTGGAACCCGCACAGATGGAGGCGCTGCTCGCGAAGCACGGCCTTGAGAAAGATGAAAATATCGCGCGCTATACGGATTACCGGAAGATGGTGGAGGAGGTGCAGCCGGAGCTGGTCGGCATCGCGACCGAGAGCGGTGTCCATGCTGAAATTGCGCTGTTCTGCATCGATCACGGCGTGAACTGCATCGTCGAGAAGCCGATCGCGATGAATATGGAGGACGCGGACGAGATCGTCCGGCGTGCGGCGGAGAAAGGCGTGAAGGTTTCCGCCTGCCATCAGAACCGTTTCAACCTGGCGGTGCAGCAGACGCGAAAGGCGCTCGAGGCGGGGCGGTTCGGGAAACTGTCCCACGGGTCGATTCATGTGCGCTGGAACCGGAACCAGTCCTATTACGATCAGGCGCCGTGGCGCGGAAAATGGGCGTCTGATGGCGGTGCGCTGATGAACCAGTGTATTCACGGCATCGACCTGCTGCGCTGGATGTTTGGCGATGAAGTGGAGGAAGTCTACGGCGTGACGCGG
>JAJPZP010000207.1:2623-10642 GCA_021204285.1 Lachnospiraceae bacterium
GAGGATGTCGGCCTGGCGGTTGAAAAATTTAAAAACGGAGCGGTGGCGACGATTGAGGGGACGACGAATGTCTACCCGCAGAATCTGGAGGAGACGCTTTATCTCTTCGGCGAGAAGGGCACGGTGAAACTCGGCGGAACATCCACAAATAATATCGACGTCTGGGACTTTGCCGACGAGAAAGCCGGGGACGCGGAGAATAAGAATCTGAAAGAGGCGACGAGCAACGTCTACGGAAACGGTCACACGAGCCTTTACGCGGACGTGATCGACGCGATCAAAAATGACCGGAAGCCTTATGTGGACGCCGTAGCGGGACGGAACGCGCTTGAGATGGTGCTCGCGATCTACAAGAGCCAGAAGGAGGGCGTGCCGGTGAAGCTGCCGCTTAAAGATTTCCGGAGCACGGATATGGTCGGAGAGTTTGATGCCTGAACGGGAGGCTGTTCATGTTTAAAATAGGAGAGATAAGAGCCTGCGAGCTGGCCGGGAAGGAATTCCCCGAGCTCACCGGACGGGAATTTAAGATATACGGCGTCTCCGACCCGGAAGCGCCGGAGAGTAACAGCATCATCTATGCGCGGACGGACGTGAGCGGAGACTACGCGGGCGTACGGGAGAGTATTTTTGTGACAAAGACGGATGTGGAGCTGCCGGGGCTGCCCGAATCCTGCGTGCAGATCCGTGCGCAGATGCAGAAGAGCATGTACGGCGTGCTGCTTGAACACTTTCGCGCGCTGCTGCCGAAGCCTGTACTGCAGCAGCGGGACGGTAGTTTCCTGAGTGAGGATCTGAGGCTTGGTGCGAACGTATCGATCGCGCCCTTCTGCGTGATCGGCGCGGACGTCGTGATCGGCGACAACTGCCGGATCGGCGCGGGGACGGTGATCAAGGATCATGTGCGTATTGGAAATAATGTAGAGATTCAGGAGCACTGTCTGATCGGCGTGGATGATCTCGATACCTATCGCCTGGACGACGAGGTGTGCCGCGATCTGCCGCATTTGGCGGGAACGGTCATTGAAGACGGCTGCCTTCTGCTGGCCGGATCGGTGCTGGCCGCCGGAGATTCGCGCACAACCGTGCTTGGCAGGAGCTCCGTGATCGGACTTTTGGGCGATGTCGGCCATAACTGTGTGGTTGGCGCACACAGCTCGATCGGTGGAAAGTCGAGTATTTCCGGACACTGTGACCTCGGGGAACATGTCTATATTGCGCCGATGGCGGTGACGACGAACCGGATGTGTGTGGGCGACCGCGCCTATCTTGGCATCGGCGCGACTGCGATCCGGGACATTCCCGCGGATGAAAAACAGTTCGGAAATCCTGCCCGGAAGGTGCTGGAGAAGAAGGGTTAATTTATGGTTCAGAATGTACTGGAATATCTCGAGGGCAGCGCGACAGACTGTCCGGAGAAAATTGCCTTTGAGGATGCGGAGCGAAGCTTCACCTATGCGCAGGTGCTGGCGGACGCGCGGCGAATCGGCAGCGGGCTCGCGCATGAACTGCCGCAGAACGCGCCGGTGCCGGTGTTGATGGAGAAGGAAGCCTTTACGCTGAACGTGTTTCTGGGGGCAGTCTGTGCGGGCTGCTTTTATACGTTGGTGGAGCCGGAGCAGCCGGCAGAACGGATTCTGTCAATTCTGCGGACGCTGGAGGCAGGACTGCTCGTCACCGATCGGGAGCTTCTCGCGAAGGTTGAGAAAATCGGTTTTGAGGGTAAAATTCTGCTGGCGGAGGAACTCGCGGCGGCGGAGCCGGATGAGGAGCTGCTCGCGGAGCGCAGGCGGAATTTCTGCGACGTCGACCCTCTGTATACCAATTTCACTTCCGGTTCGACCGGCGTGCCCAAGGGGGTTGTCGTTTCCCATCGTTCGGTGATTGATTTCACGGAGCATTTTACCCGCATTTTTGGTTTCAGTCGCAGTGATGTGATCGGAAATCAGGCGCCCTTCGATTTTGACGTGTCAGTCAAGGATATTTATCCGGCGCTGAAGACCGGGGCCACGCTCGAGGTAATTCCGAAGAAATATTTCTCAATTCCCAAAAAACTGATCGATTTCCTCGATGAGCGGCAGGTGACCAGTCTTACCTGGGCGGTGTCTGCGCTGTGCGTGATTTCACTTTTGAAGGGGTTTCGCTATAAAGTGCCGGGGAGCATAAGGAGAGTGCTGTTCAGCGGCGAAGTTATGCCGGTGAAGCAGCTGAATTACTGGCGGACTTATCTGCCGGATGCGCTCTATGCGAATCTCTATGGGCCAACGGAGATTACCTGCAACTGCACGTATTATATCATAGACAGAACATTTTCAGAGGAGGAGAGTATCCCGATCGGAAGAGCATTTCCGAACGAACGGGTCTTTCTGCTGGACGAGGAGGACGCTCTCGTGACAGAGGCCGGAAAGCTCGGGGAAATCTGCGTGTCCGGCACAGCGCTGGCGCTCGGTTACTATCGGGAGCAGGATAAGACGGCTGCGGCCTTCGTGCAGAACCCGCTGCATACACGTTATCAGGAGATGATCTACCGCACCGGCGACCTCGGGCGCTATGGCGGGGATGGGGAGCTCTATTATGTGACGCGCAAGGATTTTCAGATCAAGCATATGGGGCATCGGATCGAGCTCGGTGAGATCGAGACGGCCCTGCAGGCACTTCCCGGGATTGCGCGGGCCTGCTGCGTTTACGATGAGCCGAATACGCGGATCGTTGCTTTTTATGTCGGAGAACCGGACGCGAAGGAGATCATCACGCAGTTGACAGAACGGCTTCCGCGGTTTATGATTCCCAGTATATTCCGGCGTGTGGAGGCGATGCCGCTCACGAAGAACGGCAAGATCGACCGGAAGGCACTGATGATACAACTCGGATGAAAAAGGAGCTTACGATGGACGGAATAAAGCTTTCAGAACTGGTAAAGACGATCGGGACGCCTTCCTATGTGTTTGACGTGGATATTTTACAGGAGCGTGTGCGGAGGGTTTCGCAGAAGCTGGCACCGGCGAAGCTGTGCTATGCGATCAAGGCAAATCCTTTTCTCATAAAGGCGATGGACGCGCTGACAGATCGCTATGAGGTCTGTTCCCCGGGTGAATTTCATATCTGTGTGAAAAACGGACTGGATATGGAGAAGATCGTGTTGTCCGGCGTTTACAAGACGGAAGCGGATGTTCGTTATGCGATGGAGCAGGGAGTATGGCACTATACCGCAGAGTCGGTGAACCAGTTCCGGTTCGTGCAGCGCTGTGCGGATGAGTCTGGCAAAAAAGTGGACATTCTGCTGCGCGTGACGGGCGGCAGCCAGTTCGGCATGAGCGAGGAGGACGTCCGGACGCTGGTCCGGGAGCCGCATCCCGGCCTGGAGATCGCGGGTCTGCAGTATTTCACGGGAACGCAGAAGAAGCAGATCAAAAAGATCGCAGCGGAGCTTTCGTACATCGAGGATTTCATCCGGCGGCTTCAGAAGGAGGAGGGCTTCGTCGCGCGGACGCTGGAATTCGGGCCGGGGCTTGGCGTGCCCTACTTCACGAAAGATGATTTCGAGGAGGACGAGCGGCTGCTGGACGAGTTTGCGGCGCTCTTTAAGGAGGAGCGGCCTTATGAGCTGGTCTTCGAGATGGGGCGTTATCTCGTTGCCTCCTGTGGTTATTACATGACGAAGTTTGTGGACCAGAAGCGGAATGAGGCGGTGAATGTCCTGATCGCGGACGGCGGCATTCACCATGTCAATTACTATGGACAGAATATGGCGATGAAGACGCCGGTTCTTTCCTTCTTCCCGCAGCATCCGCTGGAAGGGGAAGAAGAAGAGTGGACGGTATACGGTTCCCTCTGTACGACGGCGGATATCCTGCTGAAACGCCTGCCGCTTACGGATGCGAGGGTTGGCGATTATCTGGTTTTTCACAATATCGGCGCCTACTCGGTGACGGAGGGAATTTACCTTTTCCTGAGCCGCGATATGCCGAAGATTTATCTGTACAGTGAAGCGGCTGGTCTTAAACTGATCCGGGACGCGCTGGAAACATGGAAGCTCAATTCATAAGAGAAGGATACAGGAGTAATGCTGGAAAAAGAACGTCTGGAAAGATATAAGATCATTTTGCTGAGCGCACTTCTCTGGGGATTTTGTGCGCATGGGATGATGCTTTTTAATAAGTATTCCTTTCATGACGACTCCTCACTGTTCACCCTGGGGGGAACCTATTATCTGGGAAGATGGATGCTGGGGATACTCGGCGATCTGAGCACCTGGCTCTTTGGAAGCACCTATTACAGCCTGCCGCTGTTTAACGGAATTCTGACGATCCTGTTTATCGCGCTGTGCGCGATGCTGCTGGCAGACCTGTTTCAGATAAAGAACCGCTGGCTGCTGGTGGTGCTGTCCGGCGTCATGGTCGTATTTCCGACGATCACCAGCGGTTTCGGCTATATGTTTACCATGCCTTATTATTTCCTGGGTACCCTGCTGGGTGTGCTTGGCGCATGCCTCTCCTGCAGGACAAAGAAATGGTACCTGTATCTGCC
This sequence comes from Lachnospiraceae bacterium, assembly GCA_021204285.1. GTDB lineage: Bacteria > Bacillota > Clostridia > Lachnospirales > Lachnospiraceae > Hominiventricola. Next base: position 7,148 of record JAJPZP010000207.1, read on the forward strand.
GGGGCTTCTTCTGATGGCCTGCGGGGTTGGCACCTATCAGGCTATGATACCGGTGTTTGTCAGCATCATCCTGTTCTACGCGTTGATGGAGACGGCGAGGAAAGAGGATACCGGGTGGAAGGAGTTTTTCCGGATTGCCGGTAAGAGCATCGTTTCCTGCGCGGGCTTTATGGCGATTTACTTCGTGATTATGAATCTGTCGCTTGTGATCACGGGCAACCGGCTTTCGGATTATCAGGGTATCAGCACGATGGGAGCGACTTCCATAAAGGGCTATATCAGAAGAGTGCTTGTCGCTTACCGGGAATTTTTCCTGCCCACGGACAGAGTGAGCGGGAACATGTATCCTTTTTCGACGGATATTGTATATCGGCTTTTCCTTATTCTGGCACTGATTGGAACCGCGAACCTGTTATACCGCAGCTGGAAAAAGAGCCGGCCGCTCTGCCTGCAGGTGCTGGTGTTTGCGGCCTGTATTCCGCTGGCCGTGAATTTTATCTATGTCATGTGCACCTTTGAGCAGGTGGACTCGCTCATGACGTATGGAGAAGTCATGTTCTATGTCTATTTTGCATGGCTTGTGGAGGCCGGGTTCCTGCCGGAACTTCCCATCCGGAAAATCGGTGAGAAGGCGCGCTGCGCGCTGCCGGCGATTGGTCTGGGCCTGCTTCTGCTGCTGAATGTGATGTATATTCGCTTTGACAATATCTGCTATCTCAAGGCGGAGGTCATGCAGTCGGAAGGCATCAGCTACTTTACCATGCTGGCTACGCAGATCAAGAGCGTGGAGGGTTTCACGGATGAGACGCCGGTCGTGTACGTGAATGAATTCGCGAAATACGACTATACATCCGGCAGTATCAGCCTCCAGGAATTTAAGGAGATCGAGATCGTGCCCTACGACAGCAGCAGTATTTTAAATAACTATGCCTGGCGCATTACGATGAAGATCTGGTGCAATTTTGACCCGGAGACACTGGATGCCTCAGAGTATGAGGAGCTTCCGGAAGTTCAGGAGATGCCGTGTTACCCGGATTCCGGATCCATTCAGATGATCGACGGCGTCATTGAGGTCAAGTTTTAGAGGAGGATGAAAAGGAATGAAGGAACTGATGGAGCTGCTGGCTGAGCTGAAGCCGGAGATTGATTTTGAGACGGAAAATGAGCTGATCGATGGCGGCGCGCTTTCCTCCTTCGATGTTATTACGCTGATCGCGGAGCTGGAGGAGCGTTATGAGGTGGAAATTCCGGCGGAGGAGTTTGTGCCGGAGAATTTCAACTCGGCCATGGGCATCTGGAAGCTTATCGAACAGCTAAAGGAGGAAGTATAGGATGCAGTTTCGGGATTTGAAGAGCCAGTACAGAGCGCTGAAGGAGGAGATGGATGCGGCGATCGAGGCCGTCCTCGACTCCTCAGACTATATTGCCGGGGACCAGATCGACGAGCTGGAACGGGACCTCGCAGATTATATCGGTGTGCGGAACTGCGTGAGCTGCGGAAACGGGACGGATGCGCTCGTGCTGGCGCTGAAGGCCTGGGGCATCGGTAGCGGCGACGCGGTCTTTGTGCCGGATCACACCTTTTTCTCCTCTGCGGAGTCCGCGGCTTTCGTCGGTGCGACGCCGGTCTTCGCGGATGTGTCGGAGGACACGTTCACGATCGATCCGGAGAGCCTTACGCGTGTGATCGAGGCGGTCGTTGCAGAGGGAAAATTAAAACCGCGGGCGATCGTGGTGGTTGATCTCTTCGGCCTTCCGGCGGATTACGAGCGTATCCGTCAGATTGCGGACCGCTATGGCCTTTATATTCTGGAAGACTGTGCGCAGGGCTTCGGAGGCGTCTACCACGGGAAACAGGCCGGAAGCTTCGGCGATATTTCCACGACCTCCTTTTTCCCGGCGAAGCCGCTGGGCTGCTACGGCGACGGCGGTGCGGTGTTCACGGACAACGATGAGTGGGTGGCGCTGATTCGCTCGATGCGTGTACACGGCAAGGGCAGCAGCAAATATGACAATGTACGGATCGGCATGAACTCCCGTCTTGACACGATTCAGGCGGCGGTGCTGCAGGTGAAGCTGAAGGCTTTTCAGGAGTATGAACTGGAGGATGTAAATAAGGTGGCGGCGCGTTATACGGAGGCGCTGCAGGACTGTGTGAAGGTTCCGCGCGTGCCGGAGGGTTATTATTCGAGCTGGGCTTCCTATAATATCCTTCTGAAGGACGAGGCGCAGCGCGACGCGGTACGCGCGTATCTGCAGGAAAACGGTGTCCCGACAATGATCTATTATCCGAAGGGGCTGCACCAGCAGAAGGTCTTTGCGGATGTCTGCCTGTATGGCGAAAGCCTTGCGGTGACGACGGATATCTGCAGGCGCACGCTGGCAATCCCGGTATCGCCGTATCTTCCGGCGGAGGATCAGGACCGTATCATCCGTCTGATTCAGGAAAAGACAGGGGCTGACGTATGAAAATACTGTTGATTTCTTATGATTATTATGCATACGATGGCAGGCTGCGTGAGCTGGTGCGGGCAGCGAAGGCGCTTGGAAAAGTGACCTATATTACCCGCGCGTCGGAAGGAGAGGAGCCGCAGGAGGCTTCGCATATCCTCTATCCGGATCACGGTTACAGCAACTTTATCCTCTTTGTGATGCAGCAGATTCAGAGAGTCGGCGCGCAGGATGTGATCTTTGTGGACAACCGCAAGGGCATCATCCCGGGCGTGATTGCCAAAAAGATGGCGGGTGCGCGCTATATGGTGCAGGACTGCAGGGAGCTCTATGACCGTAAGAGCGCGGTCGGCCTTTCCGGCCGGCTCGGCTGTATGGTGGAGAGGCTCTTTACGCGGCGCTCGGATGTGGTCATCGCGGCGAACGCTTACCGCGCGAAGATTATGGTGAAAAAATTCCGGCTGAAAGAGGAGCCGCTGAACTATGAGAATATCCGCAGTCTCCGCTACACCTCGCAGGAACGGCGCTCTCTGGTGGAGCAGGAGTGCGCGGACTTTTTCCGGGAGAAGAAATTCCAGATTATCTCCACGGCGGGCTGTGATATGAGCCGCACGACAGGGAAGATGATCGAGACGATGAAGGGCCTTGGGGAGGATTATGAGCTGCTTCTCATCGGTGAGAGCGAGGAAGAAGACGAGCTGATCGCCCGCGGCATGATTCAGGAGCTTGGGCTTACCAATGTGAAGATTTTCCCACGCTTGGACCAGGATCATCTGAAATATTTTATCGGATACAGCCAGGTTGGCATGGTGACCTATCACCAGCGCGACCTGAATAATAAATACTGTGCGAGCGGAAAGATTTACGAGTTCCTGTTTGAGGGGATTCCGGTCGTGACATCCACAACCCCGCCGCTTAAGGATTTCTGTGAGAAGTATAAGGTTGGCCGTGCTTCCGACGATTACGAGGCCGCAATCCGCGAGATCGCGGGGAACTACGTACGCTGGACGGGAGCGGTAGAACGTTTTGTGAGCCGGACGGATG
>JAJPZP010000031.1:0-557 GCA_021204285.1 Lachnospiraceae bacterium
GGAAGTCGGCGTGATGATATAGTAGACATTCTCAATCAGAATGCGCTTCGAATGTGCGTAGCCCGTTTTCTCGGACCCTGCCATCGGATGTCCGCCGATGAAATTTTTCTCCATGTCGAGCTCCGTCACCTTCGCATGAATGTCGGACTTGGTACTGCCGACGTCCGTAATGATGACGGAGGGCCGGATAATGGGCTTTAGCTGCGCAAGATAGTTCGCATTGCTCGCGACCGGCGCGCACAGGAAGATGTAGTCGCAGTCGCAATAATCTTCCCCGACTCCATCAAGGACCCGGCTTACGACGCCGTCTGCCGCGGCCTGCTCGACCGAAGCGCGCGTGCGGGAATAAGCGATGATCTCTGCCTCCGGATAAAAATCGCGTATTGCCCGTGCAATGGAGCCGCCAATCAGGCCGAGCCCGATAAAACCGATTTTCATAGAGCTTCTCCCTTAGCGATTTCCCGCGATTTTGTTGACCAGCCAGATCACGATGCAGGAGCCGATTACGCTCACGATGATGCTGCCAATGAAACCGCTTCCGTGGATGCCGATGAAGC
>JAJPZP010000031.1:567-10631 GCA_021204285.1 Lachnospiraceae bacterium
AAATTAACACCCATCCGGCGCTCCAGATGAACACGAGCACAATATTTCCGACGACTCCGCCGATGATTCCGAGAATAATATTTCTGAGGAGTCCGCCCTCATTGTCCATGATTTTTCCGGCGATCCAACCGGCGATGCCGCCGATAATCAGTCCGATAATGATGCCCATATCTGATTTCTCCTTTCGTAGATACCGTTCGCGATATGTGTCCGGCGCGAACCATTTCTTATGATAGCACGGATGTTGACAAACCGCAAACGGTATATTAAACTAGATTGGAAAATCAATCGACTTTTATATCATAAGCGATACAGATACAGGAGGATGGATTAAATGCAACCCAATTTCCGCAAGATCGAGGGGAAATGGCAGCAGAAGAGGGTGGAGGGCGGCATCTTCAAGGCCATCGACGGCAGTCCGAAGCCAAAGTTCTACGGGCTGGTCGAGTTCCCATATCCCAGCGGAGCGGGCATGCACGTCGGGCATATCAAAGCGTATTCCAGCATTGAGGTCATCGCCAGGAAGAGAAGGATGCAGGGGTACAATGTGCTGAACCCGATCGGCTTCGACGCTTTCGGCCTGCCAACCGAGAACTATGCGATCAAGACCGGCATTCATCCCCGCAAGATCACAGACCAGAACATCGTGAAGTTCACGAATCAGCTCAAGCGCGTGGGCTTTTCCTTTGACTGGGACCGTGTGATTGACACGACAGATGAGGATTACTATAAATGGAGTCAGTGGATTTTCCTCAAGATGTTTGAGAAGGGGCTGGCTTTCCGTGATACGGCGCTTGTCAACTACTGCCCGAACTGCAAGGTTGTCCTGTCCAATGAGGACTGCCAGGGCGGACACTGCGACATGTGCCATGGTGAGGTTGTGCAGCACTCAAAGGACGTCTGGTACCTGCGCATCACGGCCTATGCGGATCGTCTGCTGGAAGGCCTCGAGCATGTGGACTATCCCGAGAATGTAAAGCAGCAGCAGATCAACTGGATTGGCAAATCAAAGGGCGCTTTCGTCGACTTCGCGGTCGACGGTATCGATGAGAAGCTTGAGATTTACACGACGAGACCGGATACGCTCTTCGGTGTGACTTTCATGGTCATCGCGCCGGAGCATCCGCTGATTGACAAATATGCGGACCGCGTACAGAATATGGACGCAGTGAAGGCCTATCGTGCAGAATGTGCGAAGAAGAGCGAATTTGAGCGCACGCAGCTCGTGAAGGACAAGACCGGCGTGAAGATCGAAGGTCTGGTTGCGGTCAACCCGGTCAATGGCAAGAAGATCCCGATCTTCATTGCGGACTATGTCAGGAGGGGTTATGGTACGGGTGCGATCATGGCGGTGCCTGCGCATGACCAGAGAGACTATGATTTCGCGAAAGCCTTTGGTATCGATATCATCGAGGTTATCAAGGGCGGCGATATGGAGAAGGAGGCCTACACCGGCGACGGCGAGATGGTGAACTCCGAGTACCTGAATGGCTATACGAATAAGAAGGAATCGATCGAGCGCATGCTCGAGGAGCTGGAGAAGCGCGGCATCGGCCGTGCGGGCGTCCAGTACAAGATGAAGGACTGGGCTTTCAACCGCCAGAGATACTGGGGAGAGCCGATTCCGATCGTGCACTGCGATTATTGCGGACCGGTGGCAGTACCCTATGAGGAGTTGCCGCTGCGCCTGCCGCCTGTGGAGCATTTCCAGCCGGGTGAGGACGGAGAGTCTCCGCTCGCGAAGGTGGAGTCCTTTGTGAAGTGCAAGTGCCCGAAGTGCGGGCGCGATGCGCGGCGCGAGACCGACACGATGCCGCAGTGGGCGGGATCCTCGTGGTATTTCCTGCGCTACACCGATCCGCATAATAAGGAAGCGCTGGCCGATCCGGAGAAACTGAAATACTGGATGCCGGTCGACTGGTACAACGGCGGTATGGAGCATGTGACGCGTCACGTTCTCTACTCCCGTTTCTGGCACCAGTTCCTCTATGATATCGGCGTTGTGCCCTGCCCGGAGCCCTACGCGAAGCGCTCGATCCAGGGCCTGATCCTCGGGCCGGACGGCGACAAGATGAGCAAGTCCAAGGGAAATGTCGTTGATCCGCTCGACATCGTGGAGGCTTATGGTGCGGACACCCTGCGCACTTATGTACTCTTCATGGGCGATTACAGTGCGGCGACTCCCTGGAACGACAATTCCGTGAAGGGCTGCAAGCGTTTCCTCGAGCGCGTGGCGGCGTTCACCGATATGATTTCCGATGACCCGGAGACACAGAAGCTTGAGACTTCCCTTCACCGGACGATCAAAAAGGTGAGCTCTGATATCGAGGAGATGAAGTTCAATACGGCTATTGCAGCGGTGATGACGCTGACGAACGTTATTTACGTACTGGGCAAGGTGAGCAGAGAACAGGTGCAGACCTTCGTAAAGCTGCTCAATCCCTTTGCACCGCATCTCTCAGAGGAGATCTGGGAGGCAACAGGAGGAGAGGGCTTCCTCGCACTCGCCGAGTGGCCGGGCTACGATGAAGCGAAGACCGTGGAGGCGCAGACCGAGATTGGCGTGCAGATCAATGGCAAGCTCCGCGCGACTGTCGTGATCCCGACCGGTGCGGAAAAGGAGGCAGTCTTTGCGATCGCGAAGGAAAACGCAAGGATCGCATCGCTGACAGAGGGCAAGACCTTTGTAAAAGAGATTTATGTGCCGAACCGCGTGGTGAACTTTGTGGTGAAGTAAAAGCAGGATTCCTCCAAAAAGTAGTTTGACAGGAAATTTACGCAGATTTATAATAGCCAATGTATGATTTTTATGGAGGAGACAGATTTTATGGAAGAAAGGCGGATTTCCAAAGCAGTCATAAAGAGACTTCCGCGATACTACCACTATCTGGGAGAGATGCTGAACAATGGTGTGGAGCGAATCTCTTCCGGAGAGCTTAGTAGCAAGATGCAGGTGACGGCTTCCCAGATCCGGCAGGATCTGAACAATTTTGGAGGATTCGGACAGCAGGGCTACGGATATAATGTAAAGTATCTGCACGAAGAAATCGGAAAGATACTGGGTGTAGACAGGATGCATCCGATGATTATTATTGGCGGTGGTAATTTTGGCCATGCACTGGCCAATTATGACTTCGCCAAGAGTGGATTTGAGACAAAGGCTGTATTTGATGTGAAGCCAGAGCTCGTTGGAACGAAGATCAGCGGCGTTCCCGTAATGCTGATGGATGATCTGGAAGATTATATCGAGCAGGAAAAAGTCGAGATCGCAGTTCTGACGCTGCCGAAGAGCAGGGTGCAGGAGGTGGCCACCCGTCTGGTGAACTGTGGTGTGAAAGCGCTGTGGAATTTTGCACATCTGGATCTGGATGTACCGGACGATGTGGTGGTAGAAAATGTTCATCTGGTCGACAGCCTGATGCAGCTTTCGTATCGGATTGTCAATGATGGTTCCGATAGCATGGACTGAAAAAACGCTGTCGGGTGACAGGAAAATAGTTGTTTGCGCAAGGGATGATGCGGAGTTTTGCGTTGTCCCTTTAAAGCGTAGAGGAAAGGTGGGGCTGTGATTGATCATTCTGTTTTAGAGCGTCTTCCGGTCAGAACCGCTCATTCACATAAAGGCACTTATGGAAAGGTGCTCTGCGTGGCGGGAAGCGCCAGCATGGCGGGGGCCGCGTATCTGTGTGCCTATGCGGCTTACCGGGCAGGCGCAGGCCTTGTAAGGATCATGACACCGGAGGAAAACCGGATCATCCTGCAGGAACTGCTCCCCGAGGCGGTCCTGACAACTTTTGACTGTGGCCAGCCAGACTGGGCTAAAATGGAAGAGAGCTTTGCCTGGGCAGACGTGGCTGCGGTTGGCCCGAGCCTCGGAGGGGAAATGTGGGCAAAACGTATAGTGGAACGTTCCCTGCTTGAATTTGACAAACCATTGGTTCTCGATGCGGATGGCCTGAATGCGCTTGCCGCGATGGGAACCAATGAACTCCTCACTAATCGGCATTCTCCATTGATTGTGACGCCACATGTGGGGGAGTTTTCGCGGCTGAGTGGCGTGCCCATACAGAAAGTAATGAAAGATGTGCCTGGATATGCGGCACGTTTTGCCGAAGAACATCACTGCATTTGCGTACTCAAGGATGCACCGACTGCGGTCGGAACGCAGATGGGCAGCGTTTTTGTTAACACAAGCGGTAATAATGGAATGTCGACTGCGGGCAGCGGTGACGTACTGACAGGCATCATCGCCGGATTGCTTGGACAGCAGTCGAAGCCGTTGGACGCAGCTTTGCTTGGTGTGTGGCTGCATGGCAGGGCTGGTGATCTTGCCGCTGAGAAAGAAGGGTCTTACGGATTGATGGCGCGGCATCTGATTGAATATCTGCCGCAGGCTATGGCCGGAAAGGCGAAGCAGGATGAATAATTATCTGAGAGTCTGTGCTGAGATCAATCTTGACGCGGCTGCATATAATTTTAAGAGCATGAAAAAAAATCTGAAACCCGGGACGCAGATCATTGCGGTAATCAAGACCGATGGTTACGGGCACGGGGCTACACCGATCGCGCGTATGATGCAGGAATATGATTACATCTGGGGCTTTGCAGTGGCGACGATCGAGGAGGCGCTGACCCTGCGCCGTGCGGGTATCAAAAAGCCGCTGCTCATCCTTGGCTTTGTATTTCCGGACGCCTATGAGGAGGTCGTGAAGTACGATATCCGTCCCGCGGTATTCAAGCTTTCGATGGCGCGGCAGCTCTCCGGAGAAGCGGTCCGCCAGGGGAAGATGGTGCGCGTCCATATCAAGGTTGACACCGGCATGTCCAGGATCGGATTCACGGATACGGAAGGCAGCGCCGATATCGTGAAGGAGATAAGCCAGCTTCCGAATCTGGAGATCGAGGGGCTCTTTACACACTTCGCGCGGGCGGATGAGCGGGATAAGAGCTCGGCGAGAGGGCAGCTTGAGCGATATCTGGCCTTCTCGGAGCTTTTGAAAGAACGTGGTATCTCCGTTCGATACCACCACTGTTCAAACAGTGCGGGGATTTTTGATTTGCCGGAGGCCAATCTCGATCTGGTGCGCGCAGGCATTTCGATTTATGGTCTGTATCCCTCTGACGAGGTTGATAAATTTGCCGTGCCGATCGTGCCGGTTATGTCGCTGAAGAGCCATATCGTCTATATCAAGGAGCTGCAGCCCGGCGCAGCGGTCAGCTACGGCGGTACCTTCGTCGCGGAGCGCCCTATGCGCGTTGCCACAATTCCGGTCGGCTATGGGGACGGCTACCCGCGGCTCCTCTCCGGTAAGGGACATGTATTGATCCGGGGGAAGAGAGCCCCGATTCTTGGACGCGTCTGCATGGATCAGTTCATGGTGGATGTGACGGAAATCCCGGATGCCTCCGAGGGTGATATGGTTACGCTGATTGGCTCAGATGGCGGGCAGGAGATTACGATGGAACAGCTCGGCGAGCTGTGCGGGCGTTTTAATTACGAGATGGCCTGTGATATCGGCAAGCGTGTACCGCGGCGTTTCTGGAAGGACGGAAGGATCGTCGCCCTGCAGGATTATTTTTCCGGTACGGGCATAAATGAGGAATAAGATGGAAATACTTCGATTAAAACAAAAAGATCGGAGTGAACAGATTTGCTTATCAGACGCGGAGATATTTATTATGCGGATTTAAGGCCGGTCATCGGCTCAGAACAGGGCGGTGTGAGGCCTGTCCTGATCGTACAGAACGATGTTGGAAACCGTCACAGCCCGACGGTTATCTGTGCTGCTATCACATCAAGGATGAACAAGGCGAAGCTCCCGACGCATGTGGAGCTGCGCGCTTCTTCGTCACAGATGGTGAAAGATTCCGTCATTTTGCTGGAGCAGCTTCGCACGATTGACAAAAAAAGACTGAGAGATAAGGTTTGTCATCTGGACAGCGCGGCTCTGTGGGAGATTGACAGGGCACTGAAAATCAGCCTGGAACTGGATACATAGACTTGCAAAGGCCGGTTTTCCATGTTACACTAATAAATCAGAGACAAGAGAACAAAGGAGGAATGTATTATGTCAGGACATTCCAAGTTCGCCAACATCAAGCACAAAAAAGAAAAGAACGATGCGGCGAAGGGAAAGGTATTTACGATTATCGGGCGCGAGCTCGCGGTAGCGGTAAAGGAGGGCGGCCCGGACCCCAATAACAACAGCCGCCTGCGCGATGTGATTGCAAAGGCAAAGGCCAACAATATGCCAAACGATACGATTGAGCGCGGCATCAAACGTGCGGCTGGCGACGCAGGTAATGTGAACTACGAACACATTACATATGAAGGCTATGGTCCGAGCGGCATTGCGATCATTGTTGAGGCGCTGACGGATAATAAGAATCGTACTGCATCGAATGTGCGGAATGCTTTTTCGAAGGGAAAGGGCAGTCTCGGAACGAACGGCTGTGTATCCTACATGTTTGATCAGAAGGGACAGATTATTGTCGACCGCGAGGAGTGTTCGCTGGAGGCGGATGACCTGATGATGATGGCGCTGGACGCTGGCGCGGAGGATTTTTCCGAGGAAGAGGACAGTTTTGAGATCCTTACAGCTCCGGATGATTTCTCGACGGTACGTGAGGCACTTGAGAAGGAAGGGATTCCGATGGCGAGCGCAGAAGTTACGATGATCCCGCAGAATTACGTGGAACTGAGCGACGAGAATGATATTAAATCCCTGAACCGTATCCTCGATCTTCTGGATGACGATGACGATGTTCAGGCTGTCTACCACAACTGGGATGAATAAGAGAGATGTTTAGAGAAGGTACGTGTCCGAAGTGCAAAGAGAAAATTCAGGTCCCCGACGATCATGAGAAAGTTCGCTGCATGTTCTGTGGTGAGGAAATTGAGGTAGCTGAGGCACTTGGAGAAAAAAAAGCTGTGCAGGTGCAGGATGTTCAGAACCTGCCGATGTATGAGTCGCTGATAGAGAAGCGGCTGGCGGAGCTGTTTGCAGCCTGCGACAATCCTTTGAAAAAGTTTAAAAAGAATAGTTTTGAGGCCGATTTCACAAGCTTTTACGACTCGAACCGGGATATTTTCGAAGCAATGGAGATGGTTTATGTCGGAAATGGTTCGTCAGAGCAGGCTGTCAGGGTGTTGACGGATTATGTGCTGGCCGCTGCACACTGTGAGCTTGAGAAGGAAAAGAAGAAATCGAAGAAGGGACAGAAGCAGCTGGATTATAATTTCCTGGTCAGCATTCAGTTTATTCCGGCTGTCCGCAAATACCCGGCGAGCTTTACGGAGCCTTTTTCCGAGGCGATGGTGAAGGACTGGAATGAAGCCTTTGACGCAAATATTGGACTCGCTTCTTATGATATGATTGAAAATGGTTTCCACCGGAAGCTCTGTTATATCACGACAGCAGTGTGTCAGGGCCTGGGAAAAGGGCCGGATTGTACAGAACTGCAGATTCTGAAGGATTACCGGGATCGACAGCTTGAGACAACACCGGAGGGACATGCGCTTGTTGAGGAGTACTACGACATTGCTCCGACGATTGTAAAGCGGATGGAGAAAAGCCCGGACAGTGGGGCTCTCTACCGTACGCTTTACCAGGATTATCTGATGCCCTGTATTGAGAAAATCAAGGCGGGAAAATATGAAGAGTGCCGCACACACTACCAGGCTATGGTACTGGATCTGAAGCAGAAATATATGTGAGACACGTCAGGAGGAATGAATTATGAGTAAACCGTTCAGGCCGGATACGATTTGTGTTCAGGCAGGCTGGAAGCCAAAGAAAGGCGAACCGAGGGTTCTTCCGATCTACCAGAGTACCACGTTTAAATATGACACAACGGATGAGATGGGCGCACTTTTTGCGCTCGAGGAGGAAGGTTATTTCTATACACGTCTGCAGAATCCGACGAATGATGCAGTGGCGGAAAAGATCGCTGCGCTGGAGGGCGGCGTTGCGGCGATGCTGACCTCATCGGGACAGGCGGCAAATTTCTATACGATTGCGAACCTCTGCCAGGCGGGCGACCACATCGTCTGCTCCGCGAAAGTCTATGGCGGAACCTTCAATCTCTATTCGGCCACAATCAAAAAACTGGGTATTGCATGCACTTTCGTTGATCCGGATGCTTCCGAAGAGGAGATTGAAGGTGCTTTCCGTGATAATACGAAGGCCGTGGTCGGAGAGACGATTGCCAATCCGGCGCTGACGGTGCTGGATATCACAAAGTTCGCAAATCTGGCGCATGCGCATGGTGTGCCGCTGATTGTAGACAATACTTTTGCAACGCCGGTTAACTGCAGGCCTTTCGAATTTGGCGCCGACATCGTAACGCACTCTACGACGAAATACATGGATGGCCATGCAATGGCTGTGGGCGGCTGCATCGTCGACAGCGGAAATTTTGACTGGGAGGCGCAGAAAGACAAGTTTCCGGGACTGACAACGCCGGATGAAACTTATCACGGTGTGATTTATACAAAGCAGTTCGGAAAGAAGGCCTTTATCACGAAGGCGACTGCGCAGCTGATGCGCGATCTCGGGAGCATTCCCTCGCCGATGAATTCTTTCCTGCTGAATGTGGGCCTGGAGACGCTGCCGCTGCGTATGGAGAAGCACTGCAGCAACGCGCGGAGGGTCGGAGAATTTCTGAAAGCACATCCGAAGGTGGATTTTGTGAACTGTGCGATGCTGGAGGGGGATCCCTATTATGAGCTGGCGCAGAAATATATGCCGAACGGAACCTGCGGCGTACTCTCCTTCAGCCTGAAGGGGACGAAGGAGGATGCGGTGCGTTTCATGGACAGCCTGAAGCTCTGTGCAATCGTTACGCATGTGGCTGACGCGCGCACCTGTGTGCTGCACCCGGCGAGCCACACACATCGTCAGATGAATGAGGAGCAGCTGAGGGAAGCGGGTGTGACGCCGGGTCTTATCCGGCTGTCGGTCGGCATCGAGAGCCCGGATGACATCATCGAGGATCTTGCACAGGCGCTGGAACAAGTCTGATGCATAAAGGATCCGTCTTCCCGGCATACTTTTATGGACGAAAGGTAACTGTGAAGGTACTGAACAGTTACGACGAAAGTATGTCGGAAAGGCGGTTTTTTTATGTCTGAAAATGAAGATAAAATGGAGAAATATGGGCAGCCGGAGGGGCTTGTGGGAAATCTGAAGACACATATCCGGATTCTGACGATCATCGGTGAGGTGGAGGGGCATGAGTGTCTGGCCGCGAACAGCAAGACGACTAAGTATGAACATGTGATACCGATGCTTGCCGCTGTGGAAGAGGATCCGGAGGTACATGGCCTGCTCGTGCTGATCAATATGGTTGGCGGAGATGTCGAGAGCGGGCTGGCAATCGCGGAGATGATCGCCTCGGTCAGCAAGCCGACCGTCTCGCTTGTGCTCGGCGGGAGCCATTCGATCGGCGTGCCGCTCGCGGTCTCGGCGGATTATTCTTTTATCGTGCCGACCGGGACAATGATGATTCACCCGGTACGCATGACCGGTCTCATCATCGGTGTTGCGCAGACCTTTGACTATTTCCAGAAGATTCAGGATCGGATCAGCGGTTTTGTGGTGGAGCACAGTCATATTGCGCCTGCTCGCCTGACGGAGCTTATGCTGGAGACCGGTGAGCTGACGAAGGATGTTGGCAGTGTACTGGTCGGCGCACAGGCTGTGGAGGAAGGAATTATTGATGCTGTTGGCGGCACGTGTGATGCTTTTCGGAAACTGCACGAATTGATGGGAGAATAGTTACCGGAACTGTAGGAAAACGTTGACATTGTCCGTCTGTCGGTATATACTTTGATAGTCAAAGCTTTTGCAATAAGAGTCCCGGACGGTGACGATTGCAGAGCAATCGACTTTTATGTGACAGTAAGAAGTATCAGAGGAGTATACAGATATGTGGAAGGACAGCATAGACGAGCTTGACAGGAGAAGAAACCGTTCGCTGCAGGCGGGCGGTTGTGACCGGATTGAAAAGCAGCACAAAAGCGGAAAACTGACGGCCAGGGAGCGCATTGATCTGCTCTTTGA